>JBMOHG010000106.1:0-8886 GCA_049317965.1 Paludibacter sp. | reverse complement strand
CATTTTGTATTAATTACAATTTTTCAAATAAAATGGTAATAAAAACGAATTATCTATTCAAATTGAAATATCTTTGTACCTTTAAAGTTTTATTTCGTTTAATAAATAGTTAATAAGTTCAATTTTTAAATTTATAAATAGCTTACAATATGTTTTCATTCAAAAAACTTAATAACATTCTCTTTTCGATGACCACCACAGTTATTCTGTTGGCGGTTTTTGCCACAAGTATTGGATATGCCACTTTTGCCGAAAGTAATTCGGGAACCGAATATGCCAAAGAAATAATCTATAATGCACGATGGTTCGAAGTATTGCTGGTGCTTTTAGTCATCAATTTTATTGGAAGCATGTTTCGGTATAAATTAACTGACAATAAAAAGTGGACAATAAACTTATTCCATAAAGCTTTTATATTCATATTAGTAGGTGCAGCCATTACACGTTATTTCGGGTCGGAAGGCATGATGCATATTCGACAAGGTGAAACAAGTAATGAGATTTCTTCTGATAAAAGTTCGGTTCGAATTACGGCTGAATATAATGGGCAAATTGTTGAAAAAACCACTGAAACAAGCTTTTCTGTTGATGGTTCGAACTCGTTTTCTGAAGATCTGGAAGTTGGTGGAAAGAAGATTACAGTTGAAAATGAGCTTTTTATACCAAATGCTATTGAAGCAATAGTTCCTGATGAACAAGGTGAACCTGCACTCTCGTTATTTGTAATGAATGCTCAAAATGAAGGCATGGACTTTATTTTACTTGCAGGAGAAACAAATGATTTTGAAAATTTATCATTTGGCTTCAACGATTCAATTCATGCTGCAAAAATATCTTTCACATTATTGAACAATCAACTTGTCTTGAAATCATTATTGCCAATTGCAAAAATGAGTATGATGGAAAAAAAGGAAGAGGTTTTATTGCCGGGTAACAACTATTCTGCCGAACAAAAAACCATATACAAAGTTGATAATGTGATTTTTGTATTAAAAACATTTATACCAAAAGCAAAAAAGAATTTGACTCAACTTACGCCAGAAATGGATAAAACGGGAATTAAAAAAGTGGGTAAAGATGCCATTGTTTTCAATGTTTCCGATGGTAAAAGTACAAAACGCATCAATGTTTTTAGTTCTGAAAATGAAGTACCACTGCCTGCAAATTGTAAACTAAACGATTTGAAAGTCAGTATTTCATACGGAATGCTGACACATAAATTACCATTTAGTATCACTTTGCGCGAATTCCAACTTGAAAGGTATGCCGGCTCAAATAGCCCATCGTCGTATGCAAGTGAAATAACTGTTACTGACACCGAAATGAAAACCGAACGACCATTCAGAATTTACATGAACAATATTTTAAATTACCGTGGATATCGTTTCTTTCAATCGTCTTATGATCAGGATGAAAAAGGAACAGTGCTGTCTGTTAATCACGATTATTGGGGTACGACAATAACGTATATCGGTTATTTTTTATTGATGCTGGGCATGATACTAACCTTATTTAATAAAAATAGCAGATTCCGTACTGTGATTAAATTGAGTAACGAATTGCAAAAGAAACGAAAAGCCAGTAAAACCATCCTGTTGATGTTTTTAATGATTTGCTCATCATCTATTTTTGCTGGTGGGAATGAAATTTCGAAAAAGGAGCATTTGAATAACCTTAGTAGCTTGATGATTCAGGATGAAGCGCAAGGCAGAATAGAACCATTTAATACTTTTGCTTCAGATATTTTGCGTAAAATAACCAAGAAAACCAGCTTTAACAATATGTCTGCTGTTGAAGTTGTGTTAGGTATGAGTTCCAATCCTGCAACGTGGGAAAACGAACAAATAATAAAAGTTGCCAATGATCAGCTGGCTAAAGAATTAGGAGCAATAAATGGTTATATTTCATTCAATCAGTTATTCGATTTTGATAATGGTGGCGTATATCGTCTTAAAGAATTGATTGAAAAAACCTATCAAAAAGAACAAGCTACGCATAATAAATATGACAAAGAAGTAGTGAATGTTGACGAACGTGTGAATATTTGCTATCAGATTTTTAATGATAACATGTTGGCTTTGTTTCCAATACCTAACAATGAAACTGCAAAATGGATTACAGCTAAACCTGCAGAATCTGAAGCAAATCAAGGAGCAGTTTGTCCTGCAATTGGGATGGCGGGCATTGGTGAAATGGGAGCATCTTCGGGTATGGGTGGTAAAGAAGGAATGATGCCTCCTCCCGGAATGGGCGGAATGTCGGAAGAGCAAATAAATGCTATCACTGGAAATTCAGCTACACAAGTTGTGGATAAAGTGGAAAAAGGGTCGCCAGAAATGCTGCTTTCTAATTACTTTAAAGCCGCAAACGAAGCTATGACTTCCGGCAATTGGAACTTTGCAGATGAGCAACTTACACTAATCAAAAACTATCAAATTATAAATGGTGGTAATCTTTTACCTTCAAAAAATAAAATCAATCTGGAAATTATTTATAACGATTTGAATATTTTTGGAAAACTTGCCATTATTTACATGTCGCTGGGCTTTATTTTATTAATGCTACACTTAATGGATATTTTCAAGCAAAAAGCAGGTTTAGAGAAATTTCTGAAATTTGCCATATATCCGTTTATTTTGGTTTTTGTTGCATACACAGCAGGTTTGGCCATTCGTTGGTATATTTCCAATCATGCTCCATGGAGCAATGGATATGAAACAATGATTTTTGTAGGTTGGGCAGCGGCACTTTCAGGTATTCTATTCACACAAAAATCACCCATTACATTAGCCGTGACAGGAATTTTATCAGGAATAGCTTTGATTGTGGCTGGAATGAGTTGGATGAATCCCGAAATTACAAATCTTGTACCTGTGCTTAAATCCTATTGGTTAATCATTCATGTAGCCATTATTACTTCCAGTTATGGATTTTTAGCTATGGGAGCATTATTGGGAATGCTCAATTTAATTTTAATGATAACCCGTAATAAAAAGAATACCAATCGCCTGAAGGACAGCATTCAGGAAATTAGTTACATAATTGAAATGGCTTTGTTAATCGGACTTTTGTTATTGACTATCGGTTGTTTTATAGGTGGAGTTTGGGCCAACGAATCGTGGGGTAGGTACTGGGGTTGGGATCCTAAAGAAACCTGGGCATTGGTGAGCATACTAGTTTATTCGGCAATACTACATTTGCGCAATATACCAAAACTTAACAATCAGTTTGTATTGAGCAGTTTGGCTTTAGTTGGTTTTAGTACCATTATTATGACCTTCTTTGGTGTGAATTATTATTTATCAGGTATGCACTCTTATGCTCAAGGAACACCACCACCAATTCCAACTGTTATTTATTTTATAATTGCAGGTATTGTTACTTTGGTTTTACTTGCCTATAATGCAGAGAATAAGCTAAAAAAATAATTTTGTTTTTCTTATTCATCTTATGCCATTAAACACCTTATTAATTGTAATTTAAAAATATTTTGCCGTTCTAAAAAAGTTTATACTATTAAGATTGAATTTAAATAGAGCCGAAAAATGCCAAATTTATAATAATTACAAATTAATTTATCTATTTTTGACAGGTTTTTTTAAAACAGACATTGAAGAAAATTTCAGAACTATCATTTATATAGCAAATTGTATAATAAATATCATGTATTTATTTAGTTAACGGAATAAGCATAATGACAAAATATATTCATAAACTATCGCTACTAATATATTATTTAATAACAATTGTAGTATTTGGATTACTAACAAATTACGGCTATTCTTTTTATAATTTACCCATCGAAGATAGGTACTATACTGCTACAGGAGAAGTCAATCAACTATTTATACTACTTGAACCCGGTGGTTATATTGGACACAATTTAGGAATATATGGAACGATATTAATTGTTATCGGCTTGTTTTCGTATATGGCCCGGAAGCGCTATAAAATATTCTGGCGTTTAGGGGTTTTAAAATATTGGCTCGAATTTCATATATTCTTATGTACATTAGGTTCTATAATGGTACTATTTCATACTTCATTTAAATTTGGCGGTATAATATCAATTGGCTTTTGGAGTTTAGTAATTGTATGGGTTAGTGGTGTTATTGGTCGTTTTATTTATTTGCAAATTCCCCGCACCATCGAAGGACGGGAACTGAGTTTGCAAGAAATTAAAGATATGAAAGATGAGCTTGATCTGGAACTGAAAAACAAGTATAATATTGATTTTTCCGAAATAAAAACGAGTAAAATTTCTGCTATCAGATTAAAACTTATTGCCAAAAATATCACAAAACATGATTTTATAAAAGTAAAGCAATTAATAAAAAACGAAAAAAAAATCACCAAACGAATTGAACGTTTGTCAATGATGCAAAATCTATTTAAATACTGGCATGTTGCTCATTTGCCTTTTGCACTTATTATGCTGATAATTATGGTTATACATGTGGTGGTAGTTCTTTACTTTGCCGAAATTCTTCAACTATGGATAAAATAATTGAATTTGCTATATATGGTTTAACTTTTCTGATTATTTTCGTCGTTTTACTAATATATATTCTAAAACAAAAGCGGGAATCGAAAGTAGTGGAAGAAAAGATTGCTCAGGCGAAAGAAGATGGTGTGCATGAGCCAATTTCATTGTATCCTGTAGTTGATCCAAACAGATGTATTAAGAGTGGTGCTTGTATTACAGCATGCCCTGAGCACGATGTACTGGGCATTAGAAATGGTAAAGCGACTATAATAAATGCTACACATTGCATTGGTCATGGTGCTTGTTTGCGTGCTTGTCCGGTGGAAGCAATCAGTTTATGGATTGGTACAGAAAAACGTGGAGTTGATTTACCGCATGTTTCACCAACTTTTGAAACCAATGTTCCCGGAATTTTTATAGCGGGAGAATTAGGTGGAATGGGATTAATCAGAAATGCTGTTACACAGGGCAAAGAGGCTGTGGATAACATACTAAACTCTATTAATAAAAATACCAAAGCTGAATATGATTTAATAGTTGTAGGTGCAGGCCCAGCGGGAATTTCAGCAACTTTGGCAGCTAAGAAAGCCAATTTGAAGGTTTTAACTTTAGAGCAAGATACTTTGGGTGGTACAGTATTTACATTTCCCCGAAGTAAAATAGTGATGACACATCCTATGGATTTACCACTTTACGGAAAAGTAAAATTGAAGGAAACCTCAAAACCGGAACTATTAAATCTATGGCAATCAGTTCTTTCAAAACACGATATAACTATTAAAGAAAATTCCAAAGTAGAAGAAATTATTCCCGAAAATGAGATCCTCACTGTTAAAACAATTGCTGGAGAAGAATTTACATCCAAAACTGTATTATTGGCAATTGGTAGACGAGGTACACCTCGGAAACTAGGAGTTGAGGGTGAGGACACCGAAAAAGTGGCTTACAGGTTACTTGAACCCGAAGAAGTTTTTGACAAAAAAATACTTATTGTTGGTGGAGGCGATTCAGCTATCGAATCTGCATTACTTTTGGCCGACAATAATACTGTAACATTATCATACAGGGGGCAAACTTTTAGCAGATTAAAACCGAAAAATTTGGTAAAGATAAATGATGCTATAAAAAACAGTTTGATTGATGTTAAACTAAATTCAAATGTAATATCAATTGAAAAAGAGAGTGTTTTCTTTAGTGAAAATGAATCAGATAGTCCAATAAAATTAGAAAATGATTTGGTTTATATATTTGCCGGTGGTGAATTACCAACACAATTTCTAAAGAAAATTGGAATAAAAATAACTACAAAATTTGGAGATGTTGTACTAAAACCAAGATAGGTTATGTTCCCCTTTAGGGGTTAGGGGTTCTTTATCAAATTATTAAATTGAATTATCTAACAAACTATTAGACATTCACAATGAATTTTACAAAAAAGATTTTCTTACTTTCAACAATTATATTATTGTCATTCAATGCTTCAGCTCAAATTTCCCCTGGTGAAATGAGTAAAGCACATGCCGACCTCGATGGTGTAAGTAATTGTGTAAAATGCCATACAAGCGCAAAAGTTACCCGTGAAAAATGTTTAGATTGTCATAAAGAAATTAAGGCAAATATTGATGCAAAAAAAGGCTATCATGCTTCAAAAGAGTCAATGTCGAAAGATTGTGCTGTATGTCATAACGAACATCACGGTCGAAATTTTCAACTTATTCGTTTCGACAAAAGGAACTTTGACCACAAAAAAACCGGATTTGAACTAAAAGGCGAACATGCCAAACAAGAATGTAATGCATGTCATAAACCTGCATTTATCAAAGATCCCAATATTAAAAAGAAATCAAGTACTTACCTCGGATTAAATCAGAATTGTCTATCATGTCACGACGATTATCATCAAGGCAAATTATCATCGAATTGTAGTAATTGTCACAATTTCAATTCGTTCAAAAATGCCACTGGATTTGATCACAGCAAAACTCATTTCCCATTATTAGGTAAACATCGTAGAGTAGAATGTCTAAAATGCCATAAAACTGAAATTGTTAATGGCAAGACCGTTCAAAAGTTTACAGGTTTGAAATATGATAATTGTACTGCATGTCACAAAGATGTTCATAACAATAAGTTTGGTCAAAACTGTAAAGAATGTCATACTGAGGAATCTTTCTTCTTCCACAAAGGGATGAAAGCATTCGACCATGATAAAACAAACTACAAGCTACTTGGTAAGCACAAATTGGTAGATTGTAAAGAATGTCACAAAACAACCTTAACAGCACGATTAAAATACAATAAATGTACCGATTGTCATAAAGATTACCATAAAAAGGAATTTGAAAAAAACGGCATTTCACCCGATTGTAATCAATGTCATAACAACAATGGTTTTACACCGAGTACTTATACAATCGAAAAACATAATGCTTCTAAGTTCAAACTCGAAGGTGCTCATTTGGCTACTTCGTGCATGGCCTGTCATAAAAAACAAAAGGACTGGACTTTCATAAAAATGGGAAAAAACTGTGTTGATTGCCATAAAAACGAGCACAAAGGTTTTATTCCCGAAAAGTTTTTCCCTAACGAAAATTGTACTTTGTGTCATAATGTTAGTTCTTGGAAAACAGTGAGTTTCGATCACAATAAAACTGGTTTTAAGCTGGACGGAGTTCATGCTAAAACAGCATGTTCGGCATGTCATTACAGAAAAAGTGAAAGTGGTATAAAAACCCAAAAATTCGAAGGTACTTCAAAAGATTGTCAAAGTTGCCATCAGGATTCCCATTATGGACAGTTTGCTGTAAATGGAAAAACGAAATGTAAGACTTGCCATGGAACTGACGATTGGCATAAATCAACATTTGACCATAACACGTCGCGGTTTAAATTGGACGGTAAGCATAAAGATGTGAAATGTGAAGAATGTCATAAACCGGTAATGGACGAAAAAGGTCGATATATTCAATATAAATATAAAGACATTGCCTGTGCGACTTGTCACAAATAAAATAATCTATGATTTTAGTGTTCGTAATCAGACACATTCGTTTAATTTAAGATTCAAAAAAACAGCATGAAAAAACTGCTTATATCAATATTCTCACTAATTATTTTCATAACTACATTTAGTAGTTGCGATGATGATAGCATTTTTTATCCTAAAGTAAAAACCGCGAATGGTGTAACTACTGTTAGTGGTATTCGTCCTGGTGGTTTAGAAAAAGCTTTATTATTACGTATGCGTTTTGTAACTAATTTGGTTATTAATGATACTATTGATAGTCGTGATTTTGAAACCATGCGTGATGAAATGCCAAGTTTAACTTCATTGGACTTAAGTAATGCCACAATTGCAGCTTATAATGGTTATGAAGGTGCTGGTGACACAAAAGTTTACAGGTATGCAGCTGATGCAATTCCTGAATATGCTTTTTATAATCCATTGACTACCACAGCAAATAAAACACTTACATATATCAAACTTCCAAATAATATAAAATCAATTAAAGATTTTGCATTTAATCGTTGCAGTGGTTTGGTTGGAACTTTAGTCATACCTGCATCTGTAAAAGACACTATTGGAAAATCTGCGTTTGCATTTTGCGAAAATTTGACAGGATTAATTTTAGCCCCCACAAAATATATTGCAGAATCGGCTTTTCAAGGATGTATTAATTTGAGTGGTGCATTATTGATTTCAGATTCCACATTCACTATAAAGCCTTATGCATTTGCGGGTTGCGAAAAGATAACCTCAATCTCTATTTCAAAAAATGTGTCAGACATTGGTACTTGTGCTTTTTATGATTGTAAAGCTTTATTCACTGTCGACGCTGCCAATACAGCTTTTTTAAGCTCTGATGGTGTACTTTTTAATATAGATCAATCAATTCTTGTTCAATTTCCTAAAGGCAAAAGCGGAAATTATGTAATTCCGTCTTCGGTAAGTTCAATAAGCCCTTATGCTTTTGCTAATTGCATTGGATTGACTTCAGTAACAATTCCTGCAACAACTTCTTCTATTGAAGATTACGCATTTAGTGGTTGTTCCGGATTGACAGGAAATTTTATAATTCCATCTGGTTTATTTAACATCGGAATGTGTGTCTTTGACGATTGTTCTAAAATTTCCGGTTTTACTATTGATCCTACAAATACAACATTCTCATATTCTGATGGTGCATTATTGGACACAATTAGTTTAATAGTAAAACGCTGTGTTCAATCAAAATCCGGTGCTTATGTTGTTCCATCTAACATTACGAGTATCGACAATTCAGCTTTTAGTAATTGTGCATTATTATCTTCTGTAACAATACCTGAGACAGTAAGTATTATTGGAAAGAGGGCTTTTTATAATTGCAGCGGGCTGACAAGTATTTATGCAAATGCAATAA
>JBMOHG010000105.1:0-8902 GCA_049317965.1 Paludibacter sp. | reverse complement strand
TGTCACATGAAGCAACAAAACTACGGATATCTTCTATATTACTTTCTTTTCCGATAAATGAAGCAACATCCAACGTAAAGAAATCTGATGAATCAACGAAACCTGCTACATTGCTGAAATTTATATGGTCGGCGTCAACAAAATACTGACCTTTAAAACCCAATGCTTTTACTGCGGCATCTGCCTCATTTCTAGTATCTTGAGGCACAGTATGAACGTACGTATGCTCACGGTTCGATTTGTTCCATACAATATTAATGTCTAAGTCCGATTTCTCGTTTGCTTTCATGATAGCTCTCAATTGAGCTTCACCTTGATGAGCAAACCGATCACCTGTGCCAATACTGAATTTTCCTAATTTCATAATAATAATTTTTAATTGTTTTTTTAGAGTTATACTCTGACTATTCTGAGAAAAGCATATAATCCTCAATATTTTCTTTAATTAAAATATCAATTGGTACATAGTTTATCTTTTTAATTTCCTGTTTGAAAATAAGTACTCTGCACATATCTCTAACTGAAAAATATGCTTGTTTGTCAGGACGTTGTGCAATGAGAAATGATATAACACCTTGTTTCAAATAGTTGACGTTTTCTTCTAGCAAATCGTAACCAATTAACCGAACTTTATCATGTTTTAATGCGTCTAAGTGCATTGCGAGACGATAAACTTTCGAATTAAATGTAATGGCTGCTTTAATATTTGAATTTACCCTAATAACATCTTCGAGTGCTTTCTGATTTGAAACTTCATCATCGTTATTAAACTCTACATTTATCAATTCAATTCGTTCGGTTAAACCATTCTCATGAATATAATGCTGAAAACCTTTATTACGGGTGAGTGTTTGGTTTGAAACTGCACCTTTGCGTTTAGTTCTGATTACCAATACTTGAGATTTATCTGGCAATAATCCAAGTAAAAATTTGGCTGCAATATATCCGCTTTTAAATGAATTCTGACCATAATACGTCAGAAAATCAGCATCTTCAATCATCGAGTCGATAAAAGAAAATGGGATATTTCGTTTTGTTAATTCTTGCGTAAATGCCAGAGTTTCATCGCGGAAAATTGGTGCAATAAAAACAGCATCTGGTTCAATCTGAATAATTTCGTTAGATAATTTTATAAAGGATGATGAATCATATTGATTGAAATACTTTTTCTCAATATGAACATTGTGGTGTGAAAATTCGGAAGCTGCAAAATCAAAACCATCATCAACACTTTGCCAATAATCAGAAGGTTGATGATAAGGGTAAAGACATATAAATCGGTATTGTTTTTTAGAAGCCAGGGAACGTGCAAGTAAATTTGGAGTATAATTAATTTCTTCCAACACTTTGTTTACTGCTTCAAGGCTTTTTGCCGATACATCACCCCGTTGATGTAGCACACGGTCGACTGTACCTTCTGATACACCGGCCAGATTTGCTATATCTTTTATCCGTATTTTGGGGTTAATATCTTTCATTTTTCAATCAAATTTAAGTCCGTGTTCGTACACAGCATTAATTTGCTACAAAAGTAATACATATTTTGGAAATACAAAACAAAAAATCCTTTTGTGTGCGAACACGGAATAGACATATTTATAAAATATTGTATGTATATATCTGATTAAATGTCATTTATGTGTTTTTAATTAATTCATATAATTATGCAGTATTTTGAAAAATATATTTTAAAACATATTTTTGAAGATAATATTTGTTGATACATCAGTCTCGTTCTAATTCAAACATTTATTTTGTAAAAAATACTAACGAATTTAATTTTTTATATTAATTATTTATAGTAAGTTTGCAAGTCGAATTTCTTCTTGTTTAAGTCTAGGTTAAATAAATTAAGTGTATTTATAATCAGATATTTATTCAAATTTTAATCAGAAATTTATACAAGAAGTCATAAATTGAAAATTCAATAGAAAATGTGCTAAGAAATTATCATAACATAAGAAAAGGGTGTCCAAAAGTTGGTCATCCTTTTTTATGTTAAAAACTCAAACATATATACGTAAAATTATTGGTCTGAAAATCAGATTATTGAACAACCTTTTTTTAATAAAAAAATATAATGAGAACTTACATATTAACATTAGTAATAATAGTCTGTTTTTCTAGTACTCTATTTGGAAATACTCCCAAATCAATGAAAAAAAATATTTATATAAATACTGTGTTGGCTGAAAATGTAGCCAATTCAATCATAACACAGGTTGGTGAACTTTCTCGCTTTCGTGTTGAAAGTGGAGTAGGGCAGGTGGCAGGTTTATGGCAAAAGGAAGATGGTACACCTGAGGAATTTAGTGCTTTTTGCAAAACTAGTTTTGTTGCTGATGAAGTAAAGCTGGATATTTTGTTCGAAAAACTGCAACGGAATTTGGAAATTATCAGTGGTTACTATCATAAGATAGATTTGCAACTGAAAGAGCCAATGCAACTTACCGGTTCTGAAATAACTCCATTGGATGAACTTTTTGGTGGTTATGACATCACTTCTCATTTGGACGAAGACCTTTTTGCAAATAAAATTGCATTTATTACCGCGCTAAATTTTCCATATTATTCGTTGGAAGAAAAAACTAAGTTAGGCAAACAGTGGTCGCGCAAACAATGGGCTTATGCACGTATGGGTGACAGATTTACAACACGAATTCCAGCAAATGTACTCCAAAATATGTCGCAAGTACTTGCAAGTGCTGATGCGTACATTTCGGGTTTTAATATCTGTATGGGCAAGTTGCAAAACGATAAAGGTGAGCAGCTTTTTCCTCTTGATATGAAATTGATTAGTCATTGGGGGTTGCGCGATGAATTAAAATCAGATTATTCGGATAAAAAACGTGGTAAAGAAAAACAGGAAATGATATATTCGGTAATGAAACGGATTATTGACCAATCAATTCCTAACGAAGTGATTGATAATGAAAAATATACTTGGAATCCGATAACTAATACCGTGTTATTGGATGGAAAATTATTGGCAACAAATCCTGCGAGTAACAAACGATATGAAGTATTGCTTGAAAATTTCAGGGTGAATAAAAAGTTGGATGTTTACACTCCACAACTTCCGAATGCTTTGGTTCGCAACTTTGAAGGATATCTGGAAATTCCCCAACAGGATGTCGAAGAATTGTTTAAGAACTTACTTAATTCGCCAGAAGCAAAAAAAGTGGCTGATTTAATTCAAAAAAGATTGGGACGTAAACTTCGCCCTTATGATATTTGGTACAACGGCTTTAAATCAAAACCAAACATTTCGGAAGCAGAATTAAATGTGATTACTTCCAAAAAATATCCGAATCCTAAAGCTATGGAAGCTGATTTACCAGAAATTTTGAAGAAATTGGGTTGGAATGCAGATAAAGCGGCTCAAATTGCGTCATTAGTAAAAGTTGATGCGGCACGTGGTTCAGGACATGCTTCTGGAGCTGTTATGCGGAACGATTATGCTCATCTGCGTACTCGAATTGCTCCAACTGGAATGGATTACAAAGGTTATAACATTGCTATTCATGAGTTTGGTCACAATACTGAGCAAACTATTACTCTAAATGCTATTGATTATTGGATGCTGAATGGTGTGCCAAATACAGCGTTTACTGAAGCCGTTGCTTTTATGTTCCAGATTCGTGACCTTGAATTGCTGGGTTTTAAAAATATCAACTTAGATGCAGAAAAGAATCTGGCACTGGATGATTTCTGGTCGTGCTATGAAATTATGGGGGTGGCTTTGCTCGATATTGCTACCTGGGAATGGATGTATGCCCATCCCGATGCTACTGCTTTGGAACTGAAAGAAGCAGTTATTTCGAAATCAAAGGAAATTTGGAATACGTATTACGCCGGAATTATGGGCGGAAAGGACGAACCCATTCTGGCAATTTATTCGCACATGATTGATAATCCACTGTATTTATCCAATTATCCAATCGGCCATTTAATTAGTTTTCAGGTAGAAGGGCAAATGAAAGGAAAATCGTTGGCGGATGAAATGCAGAGAATGTACACTCAGGGACGTATTATACCTCAACTTTGGATGAAAAATAGCGTAGGTGCGGATATTTCTACACAACCATTACTTCAGGCAGTACGGAAAGCATTAGAGTAGATTATAACTAAATCTTAAAACTCAAAATTTGATAAATAATCACTCACCCATTATCCATTATACAAACCATAATTTTCAGCTAAAAAAAACGATGAGATACTGTTATCATTTTGTAATTTTTTTAATCATTTGCGGTTTATCAACTGCTTGCAACAATGATTTCTTATCGAATAATACTGAACAAACATTTGTAAATGATACACTTATATTTACTGATTTAATTACAGATACTGTAGTTCAGTTTGGCGCACCCGGATGTACAAATCAATCGTGGAAAATTATTGCATATCCTCATTGGTTAAAATTAAGTGATTTGAAAGGTACATTGAACAATGGAAAATGCGAAATATCTCTCCACAGATTAGAAGGTCAGGAAAATTCAGATTTCAATGTTTTATATAATCAGATTACAGTAATGGTTGAAAATGTTGGAAGAATTCAAATACCCATTATTTATGGTCGATTTGGTAAGCCGATAATTGAATATAACAATTCCACAATAAAGTTCAACAATGATTACTTCACTCAAACTACATTTTCGAACACAGGAGGTGGAATATGGTTTTGGAGGGTGACACAAAAACCCGACTGGATTATTCTATCACAAGAAAGTGGAATTCTAAATCCGTACAATGATTTAACCCTGAAGATTGAAATTGATAGAAGTAAGCTCATACAGAGTAAAATATCGTCATCTATAATTATAAATGGTAATGGCTCAGAGCGTATAATTGTATTGGAAATTGAGCAAAATATGGCAGAGTTTGGATTCTCAGGTAATATTATGCGAATTGATGGGAATGTGATGACCGCAGAATATAATAAAGCAACAGACAATATAATGTTGTTAACTCAGAACCCTAACCGCTTAATTTTTGTCAATGCAATTACTCGAACAATAAATACAATTGAACCCAAAGGAATTCCAACCTGTGCCACTTTTTCGGAAGATGGAAAAACAGTTCTAATTGGAAAAGCCATTGCCGAAATAGATATTGTAGACGTCGAAAAGCAATTGATTACCAAAACTATACCAATTGATGTTGATGCTAAATCAATTATCTATGGCAATAATGGTTGGGCATACGTAAGTACTACTGAGCGTAACAGAGGGTTGCGAAGTGTCAATCTTGTTTCAGGAAAGTACTACCATAGCTTGAGAAATAATTTGCAAGGTGATTATTCTATAATAAAAAAAGCGCCTGGGAAACCACTACTTTTTTCTACAGATGCAGGTTACACACCTTCCAATTTGTATGTTTGGGATATATCAAAGGGTATTGTAAAAGATACGGTTGATAAATACTCAATAGATGCTGGTAATATGTGGTTTTCGGAAGATGGATCTTCTCTTTTTCTAAAACAACAACAAACTGCCTATAATACACCGGATTATAAAAATGGTTTTTATGGAGTGTTTAATAGTTCTCTTGACATTAAGAGTAATTTTTCGCTCAATTCAACTTCATATCAAAATATCTATGCTTTTGATCATAATGCATTGACTAATAAATTTTGGGCAGCTTATATTCTTGCTAATGGTAAAAATGTTATAGCCGAATTTGATGCTACAAAATTTTCAAAAATAAAAGATTATAGTATCCAAAGTATTATAGATATTTCCGGTAAGTCCTATGATTCTTATATTTACTGGTTATTTTCCGTGAAAAATGGCAAAACCCTTTATTATGTGAAACGAACCCAAGATGGATATGGAAATCCAAGTAACTGGCAATTGGAAAAAGTGACTTTATAAATAGTCTATTCAACAACTTGAATTTTGTTATACCCAAATATATGTTTTTATGAATAAAAATGTTTTGATTTTTTCTTTTCTTATTATAGTTTTTATAAATCCTGCTAATGCTGAAAAAATCAGCTTTAAGTCGGTATATTCGCTACATAAAAACCTACGACTTGACATTGGCGGTGGACAAAGCCTTTTGATGGCTTCAACTAGTTCAGCTGTTGATTATCTTTCGGGATTAGGGGTTGAAAAATCGGCAGCCAATACATACTATGACAATCTGAAAAAAGGCCTAGTTTTCGATACCAGACTACATTATATGTATACCGAAAAATATGGCTATGGAATTATTTATCAATTGAATAAATCAAATAGTAAAGTGCCGGGACTTGTAGAAATTTCTGATAATAGCTACAATTATATTGGTGAAATTAACGAAACTATTTATACAAATTATGTTGGTTTGTCATTTCTAATGACAGAACCAATAATTAGATCTGCAAGATTGACTTATAAACTGGAATATTCATTAGGTGCCGTTTTTTATCAAAATCAAAGTCAATTTATCATTTCAAAGTCTGAAATTACAGGAACAGCATTTGCGGCAAATATTTCTATCGGGTTGCAATACGAATTAACTAAAAAACTATCTATAGGCATTCGTGCAAACACTTTTGCATCGACGTTGAAAAAAATAACTATCAATTATAAACCTGACGAAGTGGGTACAAGTACTGACACCAAAGAAACTTTAACCAGAATCAATTGGTTGGCGTATCTATCATTTAATCTATAATTCAAAGTCAGATGAAATTAATAAAAATAATTATATTATTGTCAATCACATTATTATGGAGTTGTAAAGATAATTTTTTGGATGAAAAAAATGACATCCTCAAATTGGCAGATACAACTTTTATGACCGATGTTGATATTGAGACAATTTTGCCAATAATAATTCCCGGAACAAAAAATGAGCAATGGAAAATAATTCAATATCCTGCTTGGCTGACAGTAAACAACAAATCGGGCGTGTTAGATAATGGTAGAACAAGTATTCGGTTAAAACGAAATACTGATTTTTATTTTACAGAATTTGGATATTCATATTCACCATTTATCATTGATGTTCAAGGAATTGGATTCGTTGAAATTCCATTTGTCTATGGTTGTTTTGGCCGTCCTGTTATAAATTATAATTATAATACCTTTGATTTTTCAAATGTTGATAAAAATACTTTGTCAGTTAATAATTCAGGAAGTGGTTATTTTGCGTGGTATATTTTGAGTAAGCCCGAATGGATGAATGTTTCTGCCAACGATGGTGTATTAAATGCAAATCAGACACTTGACCTGATTATGACGGTTGATAAAGAAAATAAACCATTGGGGAATTATCTTGGAAAAGTAATTATTGCCAATAATTCAACCATTGGATACATGGAAATCAATGTAAGCATGACATTGACACAGTTAACGTTAAGTGGTGGGATAACTAATTTCGAGGGTGAAATTGTTGCTTCTGAATATAATAAACCTACTGATCTGATGTATATTCTTACTCAAAATCCTAATAAACTGACGATTATAAATGGAATTAGCACTCTAACTCAAACAATAGTATTAGATGAATTACCTACTTGTGCTAGTTTTTCTGCCAATGGTTCTACAATTTTAATCGGTTATTCCACATCGAAAATAAGTGTGGTAGATGTAAATAAAAATACAATATCCAAAACAATTAAAACTGATTGCCCGGCTTGTTCAATTGTAAACGGCGATAATGGCTGGGGATATGTGGCAACAAATTATACTCAGAAGCTTCGAAGTATAAATTTAAATACAAATGAGGTTTTCAGAACAAGTTTTACAATTAGTGGTAACCCAATAATTAAAAAGGCTCCAGGTAAAGCTGTAATTTATTGTACTACACCCGGTTACTCTCCTTCTGGACTTTCGGTTTGTGATATTAGCAATGGTTTAATGAAGGATACTATTGATAGCTATTTTACTTATGTTGGTAATATGTGGTTTTCGGAAGATGGGAATCAATTGTTCATAAAAGAATCAACAAAAGCTTATTATACACCACCTTATCTGAATGGAAAATACGCAAGTGATAATCAGAATATCGTTATGAAAGGTAAATATTCAACTTCGGAATCAAGAATTGATGCGTTTGATTACAACGCTACTACCAATTGTTTTTGGGTGGGAGTTGTAAAGTTTGGTAACAATTCTGAAGTTTACCAATTCAAAGCTACTGATTTTACCAATACCAGAATTTTAAAGGTTAAGAGCATTACCGATTCAAATGGAACAAAATATGTTGCTGATATAAATTGGATTTTTTCGAATAAAGAAGGTACCTACCTGTATTATATTAAACAAACTGATAGCGAGTATAGTTACCCTAGCAATTGGCAATTGGAGAAAATAAAATTGTAAATATATTTAACTGTTATATTGTATTTTGTGTAAGTATTGATAATACTGATAAGGAGTCATAAAAATTGCTCTATTCCCGGATTTGTAAAAATCAATTAATTCCTTAAACTTCTCAAAATCAGAATCATCCCAGCCGCCAGGATGAATCTGAATTAAAATGTAAGGTTTCTTTTTATCAAATTTGTAATTACTAATCACTTTTTCGATTGGAAAACTTTTAACATAAAGATAATCAACATTTAACATTATGCGTTGATCAGCTAAACTAATCAATTTTTTATTCGGATCTTTCCATTCCTTTTGATATTGATTCTCAATTTTTTCATAACACATCCATACATTAATTTCCGGAAAATGGCTCAAAGCGTTAGCTGTTTCTATCGATGTTTTATTAAAAGGAGCACTAAAAGTTTTTGAAGTTATGTTTAAACTTTGAGAGAAAAAATCTTGTGCTAACTGTATGTGATTGTCCTGCAATACTATATCAGTACCTTGAAATTCATGAATCTTACCATTATGAGAATGATCATAACCATGATTCCAAAATTCAATAACCGGAAATTTATTGGGCTGCAATATATTTGAAA
>JBMOHG010000104.1:0-8992 GCA_049317965.1 Paludibacter sp. | reverse complement strand
AGGTAACCAATAAACCAATCTCCAATTGACCAAACAGATTAAACAAACCAACAAAAAAGCGCAAACCATCAATCGGTTTATACCGTTAATAGATTACGCTTGAAAATGTAAAAAGTTGGTGTAAGATATTGAATTCTTACTTATCAACATTTCGTAGCTGCTTAACTTTATTATTAAAGTTTTGCTATTGAACCACGTTGTAATATAATATATAAGTAAGGCAACAAACATGAATTTCTCAATTAAAATATTGAAAAACTTATGTTTGTAACCGTTTGTAAAGTACAGTTTAAACATAAAAAGATAAAATTTGTAACAATTAAAGGCAACTAAGTTAAGGTTGCAAAACATAAGCATCGGTTAAATAGCTTATGTGTTTATATCGAAATGCAAAGATAATAAAAAAGTTGAACATATACAAGTTTATTTTTCATAATGCAATATGGAGTTTGTGTAAAAAATGGTCATAATACTTTTATAAATACCAACTTCTGTATTCTTTGAATTTTAATCCACCCTAAATTTACAATTTAAATCACAAAGCAATTCAAAAGAAGATAACGAATTCTACAATCAATAAAATACAACTCTGTCAGGTCAACCGACACTGATAGGTTTAGGTTTACAGTTCGACACAACATTGCCGAGAGGCATGTTAGGGTCATAGAATATTCTCAATGAATTTTTGTCAAATCGTAAGGAGTTTCTTGATAAACAAAGTAATTCAACCAGTTGGTAAATAATAAGTTGGCATGGCTTCTCCAACGAACAAGTGGTTCATTGCTTGGGTCATCGTTCTGATAATAATTTTTTGGCAAATTAATATCCAAACCCTTCGCTAAATCTCGTTTGTATTCCGTATCAAGTGTAAAAGGAGAATATTCCGAATGTCCGGTTACAAATAATTCTCTACCATTTCTGGCCATTACCATGTACACTCCTGATTCCACTGACTCAGAAAGTAAAGTTAATTCTGGAACTTTACTAATATCTTCAGATCTCACCTCGGTATGTCGACTATGAGGCACGTAAAAAACATCGTCGAAACCACGGAAAATCGGATTATGTTGCTCGAATTTCACATGTTCAAAAACCCCAAACATCTTTGCATCTAGCGGATATTTTGGAACTCCATAATAATGATGCATTCCTGCTTGTGCAGCCCAACAAATAAAAAGTGTAGAAGTTACATGCGTTTTTGCCCAGTCGAATATTTTTGTAATCTCATCCCAATAGGTTACATCTTCAAATTCAAGCTGTTCCACCGGAGCACCCGTAATTATCATACCGTCGTAATTACTTTTACTGATTTCGTCAAATGTTTTGTAAAAAGTCATCAAGTGCTCAATAGGTGTATTTTTTGAAGTATGACTTTCCATGTGCAAAAAGTCGATTTCAATTTGCAAGGGTGAATTGGAAAGCAAACGAATTAAATCTGTTTCGGTTGTGATTTTAATAGGCATAAGGTTCAAAATCACAATTTTAAGCGGACGTATTTCCTGACTCGAAGCACGTTCAGAATCCATTACGAATATATTCTCTTCGCGTAAAACATCTACAGCGGGTAATGTAACAGGGATATTTAATGGCATAATTTTAAATTTTTATTGTCAAGATTTACATTGACAAAACATTTCAATAATATTTACGATAGATATCCCAATATGCCGAACTACCAATAAAATCATTCAAAAAATCATTCAATTCTTTGAGCAATTTTGGAGATTTCGGATGAACTGCCCATGAAAGTTTATGAGCAAATCCAATTGGTAATGATATATCGATATCAGGATATTTTAATTTTAATTTTTGTGCAAATTGCTCATCGCAAATTGTATATTTAATTTTTCCCATGGCTACTAAATTCACCATCTGTTCTGCACTTAAACCCCTTATTTCAAATATATTAACTTTAACTGCTATTTCATCCGAAAGATTTTCTAATCTTTTCTTGTATGGTGAATTTGCTGGTATATAAATACTATCATTTGCAAGTTCATGTTGTTTTCTGATGAGTCTGGGAGCTATAGAATCACTTGAAATACGCTGCACCAAAACTTGCCTTGATATAAATAACGGATCAGTAAGCACTACCTGACTTTTTAATTGTGCAGTATTGGGAATGAAATTTGCAATTATATTAAAATCACCGGTATTTAGACCATCGATTGATAATTTCAAATCATTTTGTTCCGAAATCACAAGTTCCACACCGAGTTTATCAGCAAAAGCTTTAACAATTTCATACTGAAAACCAGAAACACTGTCACCTTTTACCGAAAACCCCATACTGCTACTATCGGTCAACACCGAAAGCCGACCAGATTCAAGAATGAAAGGTAAGTCATGGATTTTCTGTTGTGATTTATCATACAAAAAAAATGCAGAAAAAATAACTAACAATAAAAACAATGAACCTCCAGCGAGTAATCTTGTATTCTTTTTTTTGTTATCTTCCAATTCCATATAATTGTATTTCTTGCAGTTATTTAAAATCAATCATAAAAATTCCACGAAATTCCAAATTTCATAATAGCCGGATTTATAGGATAATTAGGCATTGAATAATATGCTCCATCCATAAACATCTGATTTAAATGATAATACTCCACAAAAAAACGTGTTCGTTTTAAGTGAAAATTCAAATATGCATTCATTACTGGATAATTTCCAATTTTTGTGTCAGACTGTGTATAAAACTGCCCAATTGCGGGCATATATGCAGGTGCATAATAAGCAGTATGATAGCGAACATTTACACCTAACTGAATGCTCAATACATCAAACCATTTATCATGAAAATACAAATTATGAAAAAGGGTTAATGTAGGTAAAGGTAATATATTAGGCTGAGAACTAAGTTGATAAACCACATTGTTTTCGAGCGTAAACTTACCGGCATGAAAATCTAATTTCATATTTGCAGCAGCAATTTGTATACTTCCTGCATATTGTTTTGGTAAAGCTTTAGCATCAAAATATACAAATTGAGTTATGTTTTCGACCCCCACATCCAATGAAAACGAACGGGTTGGAATGGAAAAAATTCCACCAACATGAGTTCTATAAATATTTGCAAAATTATTATCCCAACGGAAATGATTGGATTGATAATGTTCTAAAAAATAGGATGGTTTATCGCTTTTCACAAAACCATTGGCCACCATAGAAATGCTGTCGTTCCACAATTTAAAAAAACCGCCAACATTACCTTCCAATAAAAAATCACCCGCTTTAAAACCAAGCAAATTTATTTCGCCCAATACGTTATAACGAAATAACTGACCACGTTGTTTAGAAAGTATTCCACCGATTTTGGTACTCGACTTAAACATTGTATTCACCAAAGTATCTTCGTTGAATGAATATCGTTGAACTTCGTTTTCAATAAATGCAGTTAATCCGAATTTCATCCACTTATTAAACTCTTCAGCCATACTTATCGAAAAATTATTGCTAAGAGTTTGCAATGAAGAAGTGTCATTTGTCTGTTTTATAGCCAAATACGTAGTGTCATAAAATGCCTTTTCAACACTATTTTCAAAATATCGTTTTCGCGAATCGTCCAATTTTAATGTATGACTAAATCGGGTTACCGGAACATACTCAATTCGGACTGAATCCTTATTGACTTTTACAGATTTTTCAAAACCAATACTATACTGTTGATTAAAATAGATGAGATTTTTCTTGTAATTTGAAAAACCATTGATATTGGTCGCAATATCTTTTGTAGCTATTCCTAAAGGATTAATGTTGACGCTATTAGTAATACCACCATTTTCGAAATTTGATAAATTATTAACTCCAAGTAAACCGGTTGCATTATAATGTTTACCGTTAAAACTTCCAAATAATGAACCCGAAAATCGTTTAACTGCTTGATTTGCATATTCTCCAACCGTTTCAATATAATCAAGAGTAGTTCCAATGTTGAAATTTTTATTTATATTTCCTGTAAATAAGAATTTAAAATGATCTTCATCTCTGTAATTTGTTCCACCAGTAACATAATTTAAATTGCTGTATGGCGTTTTAGTATTATAAAATATTGCGTTTTTAATATCAGTAACGTAAGGATAATAAGCATTCGAAAAAATAAAATCTGAGCTGATAGGACGGTCAAAATACAATTTAGATTGAATTGGCGAACCTAAATTTCCATTATATGAATTTGCAATACTAAATCGATCTATTAAATTGGCATCCTGAAAGTTAAGATGAACAGTATCAACCGGTATGGAATCCACCACAGCAAAACGCTCGGTTATATGCCACGATTTCACAAATCGATAACCTTTTGCTGATTCGGCTATAACCATTGTGGATATTATTATAAAAAACAGAAAAATAACTATTTTTTTCACTCGTTTATTTATTTAAAATGAAGATTGACAGCACATCACAGACATGGAATCGATATTTTTATATATTTGCAAAGATACAAAAATTTATTGTCGAAGGAGAATACAAGTACGTTATAAAATAAAAAACGGATTTTATTCAAATTTCTTGTTAACTCTCTTTATTAAATTGCTATTTTTTTAAAATATTGTATCGATAATTTATGTTTGAAATAATATTTATTCTTGTCAATTAAACGACTATTATTCAGTTTGTTGTAAAATTTATTTCAGAAATTATCAAACAAATAAAATTTATTTCTAAAATCATGTTGAAAAACAGCTAAGAATGTTTTAGTATGTCAAAAAAAATCTTTAAACTTGCAGTGAAATCGAAATGATATAACTTTAAGGTTTTAAATCTTAAAATATACCGAAAAATATGGAATATATGGTTAATTATTGGTTTTATTCTTACAATATGATTATTTCGATTAAAAGTAATGTTTTCAACAACTATAATAATAAGAGATAAATATCTAAAAATATTCGTTTAACTAAAATACAAATATCATGAATATCGAAATGCTAATGCAATCTTTAGAAGCAAAACATCCAGGCGAAACAGAGTATTTACAAGCTGTGCGCGAAGTGTTGAGCACTATCGAAGTGGTTTATAACGAACATCCCGAATTTGAAAAAGCAAAAATAGCCGAAAGATTAGTTGAGCCCGATCGTATTTTTACTTTTAAAGTTCCTTGGGTTGACGATCGTGGCGAAGTGCAGGTAAATCTTGGTTATCGGATTCAGTTTAATAATGCCATCGGTCCATACAAAGGCGGATTACGTTTTCACTCTTCGGTAAATCTATCTATTTTGAAATTTTTAGGTTTTGAACAAATTTTCAAAAATGCACTCACAACCTTACCAATGGGTGGCGCAAAAGGTGGTTCTGATTTTAATCCGAGGGGAAAATCTGACTCCGAAGTGATGCGATTCTGTCAGGCTTTTATGGTTGAACTTTGGCAACATATTGGTGCTGATACAGATGTTCCTGCCGGTGATATAGGCGTTGGAGCACGTGAAATAGGTTATTTGTATGGAATGTATCGCAAACTGGCACGTGTTAATACCGGTGTGCTTACTGGGAAAAATATGGAATTCGGCGGATCTCTTATTCGACCCGAAGCAACAGGTTTTGGAGGTTTGTATTTTGTAAAACAAATGCTTGAAACAGCCGGAATGAGCATTAAAGGTAAAACAATTGCTATTTCTGGTTTTGGAAATGTAGCATGGGGTGCTGCCACAAAAGCTACTGAAATGGGTGCAAAAGTAGTTTCTATTTCTGGTCCTGATGGTTATATTTATGACGAAAATGGAATTTCAGGTGAAAAAATTGAATATATGCTTGAACTCAGAGCAACATGTAACGATATAGTTGAACCTTATGCCGAAAAATTTGGAGCAAAGTTTGTTCCTGATAGACGACCTTGGGAGTTGAAAGTAGATATTGCTCTTCCCTGTGCTACTCAAAACGAATTAAATGAGGAAGATGCAAAACACTTAATAGAAAATGGAGTAATTTGTGTAGGAGAAATTTCCAATATGGGATGTACGCCAGAAGCTATAGAATTATTGCTGAATCATAAAATCATGTACGGTCCGGGCAAAGCGGTGAATGCAGGAGGTGTGGCTACTTCTGGTTTAGAAATGTCACAAAATGCAATGCATTTAACTTGGACATCCGATGAAGTAGATGCGAAATTGCATCAAATTATGAGTGAAATTCATGCGCAATGTGTTCAACATGGTCGCGAAGCCGATGGATATATTAACTATATGAAAGGCGCTAATATTGCTGGTTTTATGAAAGTGGCAAAATCAATGTTGGCACAAGGAATTGTGTAATTACTTATAAAACTTCACTTTACAAATTTACATCAACCAATCCAATTCTAATTAAGAGAAAACTTTGAGTAAATCAAAGTTTTCTCTTATTTTTTTGAATTATCAATTTTAATTTGATAAGGCAAAGCAGAACATTTTTCTTACTTTTGTACTTTCAAATCGTCAAAATAAATTATTATGCTCAATTTTCTGAATCAACATCGTACCATTCGTAAATACACAAACCAAAACGTACCAACCAATCTATTAAATGAACTATTCGAAGCTGCTTGTAGAAGTTCCAATACCGGAAATATGCAAGCTTATAGTATAATTGTAACAACCGACAGTGAAATAAAGAACAATCTTGCACCGGCACATTTTAATCAACCTATGATTACTCAGGCACCAGTTGTATTGACTTTTTGTGCTGATTTTAACAGGTTTACAAAGTGGTGTGAACAACGTAATGCCGATCCGGGTTACAATAATTTTCAATCTTTTATGGCCGCTGCAATTGATACACTGATTGTGGCTCAAACATTTTGTATTGCTGCTGAAAGTGCCGGACTTGGAATTTGTTACCTTGGAACCACCACGTATAATGCTCAGGAAATAATTGACACATTGAAACTCCCCAAATTAGTTGTGCCAATAACAACTATCACTTTAGGTTATCCCGAAACCGTACCTGAACAAACCGATCGGTTACCGCTAGAGGCAGTTGTTCATTTCGAAACTTACAAGCAATTCAGTAATACTGATATTGATATGTTATATTCTGAGAAGGAAAACAGTGATTTTTACAAACAATTTGTTGCAGAAAACAATAAAGAAAATCTCGCTCAAGTATTTACTGATATTAGATATTCACGAAAAAACAATGAGTTTTTCTCTGAAAAATTTCTCAATGCACTGAAAATTCAGGATTTTTTGAAATAACAAAAAAATGTACCCTATAAACACAAAAAAAAAGACTGCTAATTTATTTAGACAGTCTTTTTTTAATTTATTGTATGAATTAGTTACCTTTACAATTACCGCAAACTCCTGAATATGAGATTTCGACAGCATCGATAGTGAAATCAGAAAGTTGTGGAAGTTGAAAAAAACTAGGTTTTAAATCAAATATATCATACACTTTTGCACAACTTTTACACATAAAATGGGCATGAGCTGAAACATCAACATCGTAGCGAGCATTTTTTTCATCAATAACCAAAGCTCGTACAGCACCTTTTTCAACAAAAATATCAAGCGTGTTATACACCGTTGTTTTTGATAAAGTTGGCATATTTGGACTTAAAGCCATATAGATTTCATCAATAGTAGGATGAGTTCTATTATTCATTAAATAATCCATTACTGCAGTACGTTGTACCGATGGTTTAATGGAATGACTTCTCAAATACTGATGTGATTCTAGTGAGGTATACATAATTGTAAATTTTTGTAATATGTAATGAATACAAAGATAATATGTTTAGTATTAATATACAAGAAATTGATACTTTATATTTCAAAAACAGTAAATAATGATATTTATTAACAAAAAAAGTTTTGTGTATGTAATTTACTAATATTCCTAATTCAAATATTATCTTTGCATATAAAGCAGTCAAGACAAAGGTCACAATAAAATTGAATTCTATTGCGACCTTTATTTATTGATATACTAATTATAAAACATTGATTTCTTTCAATACATCATTAGTTGCACGAACTGCAGCAGCACTTTTTTCGAATAATACAATTTCTTCAGCATTTAGTTTGTAATCAACAATTTCTTCTACACCGTTTTTGCCGATAACTACCGGTACTCCAATGCAAATGTCATTTTGTCCATATTCGCCTTCAAGCGAAACACAACAAGGAATTATTTTCTTTTGATCATGAATAATTGATTCAACCAAATATGCTGCAGCAGCACCTGGAGCATACCAAGCCGAAGTTCCAAGCAAACCGGTAAGTGTTGCACCACCAACCATAGTGTCAGCAACTACTTTATCTAATGTTACTTTGTCCAATACATCAGCTACCGGACGACCTTTATATGATGCAAATCGAGTTAATGGAATCATTGTAGTATCACCATGACCACCAATAACTAAACCTTCAACTTCAGTTGGGTTTGCATTCAATGCCTTGCTTAAATAACATTTGAAACGTGAGCTATCAAGTGTTCCACCCATTCCAATAATTTTGTTTTTTGGAAGTCCTGTTGTTTTCAATGCCAAATATGTCATTGTATCCATTGGATTACTTACGACAACAATTATTGCATTTGGCGAAAATTTCAAGATGTTTTCAGAAACGCTTTTCACAATACCTGCATTTACACCAATTAACTCTTCACGGGTCATACCTGGTTTACGAGGAATTCCAGAAGTGATAACAACAACATCTGAATCAGCAGTTTGAGCATAATCGTTGGTACATCCAACCATTTTAGAGTCGAAACCTAACAAAGATGCAGTTTGAAGCATGTCTAATGCTTTACCTTCAGAAATACCTTCTTTTACATCCAGCATTACGATTTGATCAGCCACTTCATTGAATAAGAGAACATTTGCACATGTGGCACCAACATTTCCAGCGCCTACTACGGTTACTTTTGACATAATTAATTTATTTTTTTTATTCGATTTATCTTTTTTTCAATTTCAGCGCAAAGGTACAAATATAAATTGATTAAAGAAAAATTTCTTTATTATTTTTGGAAATAAAAAATACCAATTTAAATAAAATGAATTATAACTAAA
>JBMOHG010000103.1:0-9065 GCA_049317965.1 Paludibacter sp. | reverse complement strand
GCTATGGGAAAAAAATCGAGAAGGCACACAATAACCAGCAATGGCGATATAATTTCACACAAAAGTATTCAATTGAAATTTGTGCTCGACGAACGTATTTGTGATGGTTTTTATTATGCTTCATCTATGCGATTGCTGAACAAGATATTTTCAAATCCGAGTTTACTTTTACTTCCACCCGAAACAGTGAATATAGATGAAGGCGTTGGTAAAAAGCGTATTGATCTGGTTAACTGAGTTTAAAGTGAACTTTGATTAAAGTTTATCAACCTAGAAATAGCGTCATCAAATCTTGATAAGGTTATGTCAGATTAATTATTTCTTATTTTTTTCTTAATTATCTTTATGAATCAAACTCTAATTCAATCCAAAGACAAACTCTGGACTCAAAGTTTTGTGAGTGCTTGCATAGGAAATTTTCTTCTGTTTTTTGCATTTTATTTGTTAGTACCCATTTTCCCACTTTATCTTATTGAGGAATTTCACACTTCAAAATCACTTATTGGTATAATTTTGTCGAGTTATACATTGGCGGCATTACTAATTCGTCCATTTGCAGGTTTTGTACTCGATATGGTAAATCGAAAACCACTTTATTTAATTGCTTATGTGCTATTTGTTATCACATTTGTAGGTTATCCATTGGCTAATCTGATAGGTATATTTCTGTTTATTAGAATTTTGCATGGTTTTACTTTTGGTTTTGTAACAACTGCCGGCAACAGCTTGATAGTAGATATTATGCCGGCATCGAGGCGTGGCGAAGGATTGGGTTATTTTGGTGTAGCCAATAATCTGGCAATGGCAGTAGGTCCAATGACAAGTTTGTTAATGCATGATTATTACAGTTATAATGCAATATTTTACGTAGCTATTGTAAGCGGTTTGTTGGGCTTTATATTTGCCACTACCATAAAATCAAAATCCATGGTCGACCGAACCATTAAACAACCCATGGCATTCGATCGTTTTTTCCTTTTTCAAGGATTTAATGCAGGATTGTGTTTATTGTTAATGGGAATCCCCTACGGAATGGTTGTGACTTTCGTTGCGGTATTTGGCAAGGAGTTGGGAATACATAGTGGTGTAGGCATTTTCTTCACTCTTATGGCCGTCGGGCTTACAGGTTCTCGATTGGTGGGTGGTAAAATGGTTGATAAAGGCAAGTTGGTGCTGGTAGTAATTTATGGTACAGCATTCTGCCTGATAGCATTTCTCGGACTGGTTGCTTTAAAACAAATTATTCATCTTCCCAAGCTTGTAGTGGTATTATTTTACACAGTCTCTTTAATTCTTGGTATTGGTTATGGATTGATATTTCCGGCTTACAATACTTTATTTGTAAATTTGGCACCCAATAATCGCCGTGCTACAGCAAGTTCCACTTATATGACTAGTTGGGATATTGGCATTGGTATTGGTCTAATTGTAGGCGGACGACTTGCAGATTCTGCCGGTGGATTACCTCTTGCGTACTTAGCCGGTGCATTGGCGGTGGCTTTTTCTTTAATATTTTTTTGGAAAGTAGCCGGTCCGCATTTCGAAAAAAACAAGTTGCGCTAAAAAAATACGCAAATGACAGTTTGCATTTTTTACTTTGAACTGTTTTTAATCAGGACATTTGGTCAGGTATTTATTTAGTAATCTTTCTAAATGCTCTGTGTCGATAGGTTTTGTCAAAAAATCATTCATTCCTGCATTCAGAGCTTTTTCTTTTTCTTCTTTCAACGCTCCGGCGGTAAGTGCAATAATGGGGAGATTTTTTACTCTTTCGAGGTCGAGTAATCGTATCTTTTGAGTTGCCTCCATACCATCCATTTCCGGCATTTGCACATCCATAAGTACTAAATCAACATATTGATTCCGAACAATTTCTAGCGTTTCTCTACCGTTAACTGCTTCAATAATTTCCACATTAGGTAATATATTTGAAATAATTTTTTTTATCAAAAACATATTCATTGCAACATCCTCTGCTATCAAAATTATTTTCTTTTCGGTAATTTTGTTCAACTCATTTTCAATAAGTTTTGTTTGATTGTTCGACAAAATTGAATTTTCAATTTCCTTGTTTATGTTTTTATAATTGCTGATAAGTGCGTATAAATCATCAACTTTCACTGGTTTCATCAGTTTAAGGGAATTTTCATTTATGGTCGATTCTGTATTGGCCAATTCTTCCTCAGCTGCACTGTACATTACAGCAATTTTCAGACGATCATGGCAAATATTAAATTTATTTCGGATGAGAGATGTAAACTCGATACCATCCATATCCGACATGCCATAATTCACAATTAACAAATCGAATTTTTCCGATTGAATCTTTAACAATGCATCAAATGAACTTTCACATAACGTATAATTTACGTTCCAATTGTCAAAATGTGCAGCAATACTCTTTAAATTATTGAGATTGGAATCGAGAACTAAAACTTTATTGTAAGCAATAATATTTTCATTAATAACTGGTTGTAATCGACTTTCGACTTCAACATCAAAACAAAATACACTACCTTTACCCCATTCACTATCGAGAATAAGTGTACTGTTCATTTTTTTTAGAAGCAAATTGGAGATAACGAGTCCAAGACCAGTACCACCAAACTTACGGGTTGTTGAACCATCAGCTTGCGAAAAGGCTTTAAAAAGTCTCAATTTCTGGTCTTGTGTAATGCCAATACCGGTATCCCTTACCGAAAACTGGAAATTAACATGGTCTTCACTTTGAATTGTAAATTCAATTTTCAGTTCAACTTCGCCTTTTTCAGTAAATTTAATTGCATTACTCAAAAGATTAATCAGAATTTGTTTCAAACGAACTGGATCTACAAGGACGTGACGTGGTAAATTGGGTTGAATTGTCAGAAGTAATTCCAGTCCTTTTTGGGCAGCAGTATATTTGACAATATCAATGGTTTGGTTGAGTAGTTCAACTATGTCAGTTATAACAATATCCAATTCGAGTTTTCCGGCTTCAATTTTCGAAAAATCTAGAATATCATTGATAATTTCAAGCAACGACTTACCAGCATTATTTACATTTTCGGTGTATTGTTTTTGAGATTTGGTCAGGTCTGTTTTGAGCAACAATTCAGTAAAACCCAGAATTGCATTCATAGGAGTACGTATTTCGTGGCTCATGTGTGCCAAAAAATCACTTTTGGCCATATTGGCTTGTTCTGCTTGTTGTTTAGCTTTGTTTATGGCTAATGCTTTGTCTTCCAGCTCTCTGTTGAGTGCTAAAACGCCTTTGTTAGTTTCCTCAAGTTCTTTGTTTATTGTTTCAATCTCATCGTTACGCTCTTGAATGTTCTTTAATAGAAAAAGTAATTCGTTGTTTTGGGCGTTGATGGTTTCTACCAGACTCGAATCACCTCGTTCGATAGTTTTTGTGAAAGCAGATTGAATAACTTCTAATATGCTATCGGTAATTTCGGGTGCAAAAGGAGCCAACCATTTTGCAATTGTAATTTCGGTACCTTTTCCAACTTGGGTTTGTATGTCAAAATCATCCATCAAGCGTTGCGAACCGCTCAGGCCAACTCCCATACCTTTTTTGGAAACGAATGAGCCGTTTTGTATCTTATCGAGGTGTTGAATTCCCAGACCACGGTCTTTAAAAATAATAACCACACCATCGCTACTATCGTTTCGTTTTGCCACAAAAAAATCGATAGTACCGCCATTGGCATGTTCTATCATGTTCCTGCTCAATTCTGATACTGCAGTACCAATACGAATGCTCGAAGTCTTATCAAACTTAATCTCCTGAGCAAGCATCGAGCCAAGATTTCGGGCACGAACTACATCAGACTCAAACTGAACTGTAATCGTACCAATTTTATGGAGTATACTTGATAATAAGAACGGTGGCATCATCATTTGGCCTTGAATAATTATTGATTAAAAAGTCTGCATTTTTTTGTGGATGTTCATTCCAGTTTAATTCATCAGTATTCCAGCGTGTGTTTATTCCATCACTGAAAAGACAAACGGAATCACCTTTTTGGAATGGCATCTCAAAAATATGTGGTGTACGGATACTATGACCCAGAATTCCTCCAAATGAAATCAAACTTTTTTTGCTCGTTGGCGAAATTATAAATCCTTCGATATTTCCAATGCCAACAAAATAAAGTTTTGATGCTTCTATATTTATTAGAACCAAGCCAATAACCGCTCCACGAGTACCACGAGCAGCCTTATGAATATATTTTATAAGTTCATCGAGTGGCAAATCATTTTTTAATAGAACTTGCTCTTTAATAATAGTCGAGGCCATATTCGCTTCTTTACCATGACCTAAACCATCAATTATTGCAGCAATTGTTTTGACAGAACTTAAATGATCAATCAAATAAGTGTCACCATTCACTATCTCGCCGGGTTTACAGCGCGAAACAGCTCCTGTAATCAAACTTCGGTTTGTTCCTAGCCAACGATTTTCAGGAACCCATTTTACAATTCTCAGGCAATGCTTATAATTATTTAGCGAATTAAAATCAAGACTTTTGAATAAATCTGTTTTGGGGGGATTTACTTCAAAAATATCTGAAAATCGTCTTATCGTTCCCAGTCCAATACCAAGCGATTGTTTGCCGGTAAATCCATCACTCATCGCTTTTTCAATATCTGGAATCCCATTTCCAGCGTCGCAGCACCATATTTCAATGGCTTTGCGATTATTTTCACTTTGCAATTGGCAAATCATAATCCGCCCCTTACCTCCACCATGCTTGAGTACATTGGTAACAAGCTCTGAAACAAGTATAGCCACTTCACCGGATTTCACATCATCGAAACCCAGCTGAGTAGCTAAACTAACCGACTTTCGTCGACAAACTCCTACATCCGCATCACTATCAATTTCGAGAATTAAAATTTGCTCTCGGTTTATTTCCATTTCATTACCCTAATTGTGGTACCTTTGTTCACTTCGGAATAAATCTCAAAATTATCAACTAGTCTTTTTGCACCTGGTAATCCATATCCCATTCCACCACCCGAAGTATAACCATCGGTCATCGACAATTCAATATTTTCAATACCAGGTCCCTTATCAATGCAGGTAACAATTAAAGTATTTTTCTCATCAACAATACCTCTTTCAACCAGCACTTCGCCACCACCTGCATACAAATACATATTTCTAAAAAGTTCAGAAACAGCAGTGGTGATACGGGTTTGATCGACAATACCCATGCCAGCATCTTTAGCAAACTGTCGAACAATTTGCCTTGCTTTCACAATGTCATATTCGTTCTGAATAGGACATTTTTCAAGCAATTCCCAACTTTTATCTGATACGATTTCGTTCATTTACAAGAATCTTTATGCCTTGTTTAATCTTTTTTCAAGCATTTCCATGCCTAATTCCATGTTTAGTGCTGTGTCTACACCCGGCATTTCGAGGCCAAGCTCAACCAGTGTAATTGCTACTGCTGGTTGCATACCCACAATAACAACAGCTGCATCCATAATGGCAGCCATCGATGCCATACCCGAAAGTACGCGACCAATAAATGAATCAACCATTTCGAGAGTTGAAATATCAATTAGCACACCCTTGGCACCGGTACGATAGATTTCTTCTAAAATTTGAGTTTGCAATTGTAAAGCCAATCTGTCGTGCATATCTACCTGAATAGAAACAATCAGATAGTCGCGGATTTTGATAATCGGAATTCTTTTATCGTTTAAGTTCATAGCCTTTACATTTGATTATCGTCAAGTTCATTGAAATTGGTTTTGATTTTACCATCAACAAGCTGCTCATTTTTCTTCATTGCATAAATCATAGCCGATTGAAGTGTGGCTTTAGTGAGTATTTGTGATAGATTAATACCCAAATGAACAATCGTTTGTGCTATGGCGGGGCTGATACCACTCACAATACATTCGGCACCAAGCAAACGGGCAGCAGTAACAGTTTTCAATAAATGGTTAGCAACCTGAGTGTCGACAGTTGGCACACCTGTAATATCAAGAATGGCGGTAGTACATCCTGTAGCCACAATTTTTTGCAACAGGTTTTCCATCATTATTTGAGTACGCTGACTGTCGAGTGTACCGATAACAGGAAGAATAAGTACATTGTCCCACACTTTTGATACCGGACTCGACAATTCCATCAAATCTTCTTGTTGTTGAAGAATGGTTTTTTGTTGCTCCTGAATTTTGCGGAGCTTGTCTTCCATATCTTCTTTCATTTTGATACTTTTCTTCAGCTCGTGAGTAAGATCATCAATCAACAAATTGATTGCTTGCTCAATACCAGTAAGATCATCCTCAATTTCCGATTCGATTCTAATCTCAAGATCACCTGCCGCCACTGATGAAAGAACATCTTCGATATGTTCAATACGCGCTTTGGCATTTTTAATTTCTGTGTTTGCTTCCATAATTTATTTACGTTTACTTTTTAACCATTCTATTGCTTCGTCATAAGTTTTGAAGAAATCGCCATTTAATTTCACAATACCTGTTTTAATTAATATTTTTGCCATTATTCTGTTGTAAGCAGAACCTCCAACAAATGCTACTTCAGATAAATTTAATTTACTCAACGCATCAGCAAGTGCTTCTCTTGTTTCTCTGTTTTCAACTACATAAACATCACTAATGTTAGACACTAATTGTCTAAATTTCTTACCTTCCAATATGGTTTTAAGATTATTAGACAATGGTTCAATATCAATTAGTCTTAAGTTAGCATAAGAAGTCAGAACAACCACTTCATTTTGTTCATCGTACTTTAATTCATGTTCCATAATATCCTTTTTTAAAAATTGATTTAAACAATAAGTTCATTTATAGTAAGATATAATTCCTGCTTCAATAAAAAATCATCTTTTGCTTTTTAGCCAATTTACGGCATCTTCATAGTCTTTGAAGAAATCACCATTTAACTTCACAATACCAGTCTTCATTAACACCCTGGCTATCATCCTATTGGCAGCACTTCCGCCTACAAAAGCAACTTCTGTCATTTTCAATTTAGATAATTGTTCACTCGTTGCTTCTCGGGTTTCTCTGTTTTCAACATTATGTCCGTCGCTCATCACCACAAGCATTTGACGAATCTGTTTACCTTCCAGCATTTCTTTAACCTTAATAAACAATGGTTCTACATCGTTTTGAAGGAAATGATATTTGAATATGAGTACTACAATAGCATTTTCTTCATCGTACCTTAATTCGTGTAACATAAAATTTAGATTTAAAATTAAAAAAAAGATTTATGTGTAGGGTCTTATAGTGAGGCAAAGATAGTAAAAACATTTTCAGAAAAGCTGTTGTAATTAAGATTTTTATTAAAAAGAAATAAAAATAATTTTTATGCTACAACCAAATATAATTTATGCTACAAGACAATGATAAATGTGCTACAATTATACCAATTTCAGTCTTTATTTTGCAAATGTTGTACTACAAAAAACTCCAAAAATATTGCGATTTAAGAGGACATGAAAAAGTCGAAAGATAAAGTATTATTTGTATTTCTCCCAAAGACGTTTGTGAGATTCACTATCAACAATCACTTTATTGAGACGGGAAAGTTTACTCGATTCTTGTTTGGGACTCAAAATCCAATGAATTACTGTTTTTTTGTAGGATGGTGTCTGAGATAAAAAGAAAATCCATGCTTTTTGGTTTTGCATAAATAATTCTTCAAAAATGTCAGGAAATTCTTTGGAATCATTCTCAAAACTATATTTCATTGAATTTTCAACTTTTCGGTTATTGAAAATCTCAAGTCCGGCAGGTTGCATTAAACCTAGCTTGCTTAGTTCTTCAACTTTTTTTATATTGATTTCACTCCAGATACTGGTTGATTTTCGGGGGGTAAAACGAATACAATAACTTTCTTCGTCAATTGATTTGCGAACACTATCAATCCAACCAAAACAGAGTGCCTGATCGACAGATTGCGACCATGTCATATTGTGTTTTAGGCTGTTTACTTTATAAAATCCAACAATGAGTTCGGGTTCCTTTAAATGGTTTTCTTCTAACCAATTTCTAAATTCAGCTTGATTTTTGAAAAAAACAGGGTTCATTTTTAATTTGAAAATTTGAAGGGTTTCGGGATGATAGAGTTCTGACTCTGTCTATTCTTCCAATCCAAATGCTCGTGTGCATTTTACAAATTCTGAGATTAATCTGGGATCGGTCTCAATAATATTGCCAACTACCACTAAATCAGCACCTGCATCAAAAGCTGCTTTCAAATCCTCTTTGGTTTTAATGCCGCCACCTACCACCAAAGGCAATGATAATCCAGAACTTACATATTCAATCATTTCTGGCGAGACAGGATTATTTGCACCGCTACCTGCTTCTAAATAAACCATTTTCAGTCCGAGTAGTTCGCCAGCCACAGCAGTTGAAAGTGCTATTTCTTTTTTATCACGTGGTATCGGCCGGGTATTACTGATATATTCTACCGAACTCGGTTTGCCACCATCTATCAAAATATAAGCAGTAGGAATTAATTCAATTTTGGTTTTTTTTATGGCTACTGCCGATGTAATATGCTGACCGATAAGAAATTCGGCATTTCTACCCGAAAGTAGTGAAAGATATAACATTGCATCAGCTTTTGTAGTAAATTGAGATGCATTACCGGGAAATAATACAATATCTATATTGGTTTCTTCTTTCAAAAGGTCAATAAACAGTTCGGTTGATGACAATGTGTGACTGCCACCAACAAAAATAAAATCGGGTAAATCTGATTTTAATGCCGAAATGGTAGCTGCCAATAAACCTCCCTGACATTTATCGGGATCGAGTAATATTGCTAACATTTTATGATTAGCTTCACGATTTAGTAAGATTTTTCTGTATGTATTTCTCATAATAATGTATGTTATTTAATGTATGCAATAAACCAAAGCATATTGATCAGTTAGTATATATGATAAATTATAACCAGTATTTGTTGGCAAATGCAGGGCTTTAAATTCACCTTCTTCTTTAACTTCAAATGGGAATATTCTTAATTGCTTAGAGAATTCAACAGCCTGAATGCCAATAATTTTATATAATGCCTCCTTTGC
>JBMOHG010000102.1:0-9082 GCA_049317965.1 Paludibacter sp. | reverse complement strand
CCTAACAATTCAGGCTGTTCGGTAGTACCAAAATATACTTTGTGTGAAATGGCATCACGGGCTGCAATCCATTTTAAAGCGATTGTTCCCGCAGTTACTGAATATCGTCCATTGTAAGGTTGTGGTAATCCGGCATAAGGAAGTACGGATGGCATTGTACTTTCAGGATCCCATTTTCCGTCGAAAGACCATGCTGCATCAATGAGTTTACGATTAGCCAACGTCAATGTATTGGCAAACCATGTTGATCCGGCCAATCCTTTTACACCATAAAAATTGGTTGGGGCGCTTGCACCAAGTGAACCAATACTATCCGAAAGTTGTACATCCAGGTAATAAAACCTGGCATAATTCTGACAATTCTGAAGTTTCACCTGTTTGTTGTATTCGCTGTGAACAGAACCTCCCTGAATTACCAGTTTTTGATCTTCGGTAACCACACCTTCGTGCCATATTGGGCTACTGCTTTTAGTTTCGGTAAATCGACAATCGATGGCATAACAATAACCACGCGGACAAAATGCATCAATACTACCACGGAAATTACAATTGGCAACGTAATACATGCCGCCGGCTTTTCCCCATGGCGCAAACGTATCTTTCCACAAACAAAGAACATCTAAATTTACAAACCATAACTTTGTAGAACCTGTTTCGGTGCGAATCACCTCGGTATAATCTTCCGAACCTTCGAAAGTATTGCGAATATACATATTGGCCACTACAATGTCGTGCATATTTCCAGCAATATTCACAACGCCGGTGCCGGTATTTACTCCATGAGCTGCATACCATACTGCCCGGGGCAAATTGAATTCAATACGCGTACCACTGCGTGACTCACCAATCAGCGCTATGTAGCAGGTTTTTATAGAAACCTGCTCATTGTACAACCCATTTTTGACTATAATGGTTTTCCATTCGGCATTGGTGGCAGGAATACTATTAACAGCTTCCTGAATAGTAGTAAAATTTCCACTTCCGTCTTTTGCTACAATAATTTCGTTGGCTGAATACAATCCTAATGTAACAGAAAAAAATATGAATAATATTAGCTGTTTCATTTTTTGTGAGTGTGTAATAATGACGAATAAAATTTTGTTTCGTACCTAAAAACCGTTGATTTATGAATATTATAAGCCTGAAAAACTCCAAAACTAAATATTACAACCAAAAGTAGCAGACAATAATTTGAGATTTTCTTCTTGAAAAGTAAAATTTGAGATTCCGAGTTCATAATAAAACGAATGAATTTAAGGTAGTATGACTTTAGTAATTGTTTTTTCAGTTCCCGAACTCAATCGGATAAAATACATTCCCGAAGGATATGAATTCAGATTAACAGTGAAATTTGTTGTTCCTGCACAGAAGTTTTGATTGGCGATATTGGCAACTTTCACTCCCTGAAGGTTGAACATGTCAATTTGTAAAGACATGGATTGTGTCAAATCAACTTTCAACTGTAGCTTTTTATCTGAAATAACCTGTACAACGGAAATATTTCTGTTGAAGCTGTTGACAGTTTCCACTGCTGATTTAATTTTTTCATATCCATTCATTGCTACATCCCATACTTCTATTGTATTGGCTGCTTCGAGTTTCAACATGAAACTGTTTTCACCTGTAACTTTGTCGGATAGTTTCAATTTTACCGGAACAGATATGCCATTGGCAGCTCCAGCCTGAACAAAAGCACTACTATAGCTTATACCTCCATCAACTGAAATATAAATATTCAGATTGCGATTTCCACCTCCTGAGCTCGCAAAAGTGAGTTTTAATGAATCAGGCAGGTATTTCGATAAATCGATGGAAGGAGAAATAATTGATCCACCTTTACTGCTACTGTAAGTCAATTTTATATGACTTCCTGAAACAGCAGCAGAATTCACTGTTGTCCACGCTTTGTTCTGAATGGCATCGGTAAATGAAGTTCCGGGCAATTGCAGTAACATCTTTTTCGCTCCTAAATTTCCACCTGAATTGGCATCGACAACCTTAATAGTTGCACCGGCAGTAATGTTCGAAGCTCCTTCATTATCATACGCTTTAGCAGTCATTAAATAGTTTCCGGGCACAGTGCATGTCCAATCGTATTTATACGGTGCAGAATATACTACTCCAACAAGATTGCCATTTGCATAAAACTCAATACGTGCAATGCTACCGTCAGTATCACTAGCTGTTGCCTGAAGAGAAATTAGTTCTGTATTTTTGAATTCAGTTCCTGAAAGTGGTTGTGTCATGCTTACAGTCGGCATTTGATTATTGGGATTTACAGCTGAAGGTATTTCAAACGGTCCTAAATCTGGCATTCCGTCATCAGTTGTAACCCGTAAATTCTTCACATAATATGGTTTAACAGGATTATTAGGATACGAATTCATTGCCTGAATTAATTCCCATGTATAAGAAGTGCCTGCATTTCTCAGTTTACTTTCAGGTTTCAAACGTCCAAAGCCATTTTTGGGCAACGAACCGTCTGCTTCACGTTTGCTAATTGCATCAGCAAGTGTAAGGCTTTCGTAATCGGCACGAGATGGATTCCACGAAGGAATTGATGCGGTCATATTCCACGAATTATAGACAGCATCTATCGTATTTCCAAACCAAGTATTTGATTTGTCGTAACTTATTTCTGTATCTGTTCCCGGATTAATAACTTCGCCGGGCAATAAAGTTCGTGCCAGACTTTCGCTGTAAGGTTCAAAGGCAACGCAATTTCGGAATGCATGATTCTTTCCATTCTGACAATCTTCTTGATAAGCAAAATTCTTTTCATTATCGAAAGAAAGACAGTTAATCATCGAAACATTTCCTTCGTTGTGATTCTGGTCGAAACCTTTGTTGTTTGAACCCGATTTATATTTATGATCGAAAGCAATGCAACGAATATACACGTGTGGAGCTTGTGTACGTGGCGTAGAACTACTGCTTGCACTACCGTTTGATTTGAAACCATTACCATTACCGCCTTTCAGTCCGTTGCGGAAAGTCCAGCAATCTTCAACAATAATCTGAAAACGTGAATAATAAAAATCCCATCCATCATCTCCATTTGCCCACGAACGGCATCCACGAAAGACATTTCCTGCACCGGGCGAAAGTTTACAGGCGAAACCATCAGCATTGTCTGTATTTTTATCGTTGAAATACGAATCGCAATTGAGAATCAGATTATAGGATGCAATAGAACCATCGTTTGGCATGGTTCCGTTCGATTGCTGAATGGTAAGTCCACTATCGGAGTTATACCGAAAAGTACAATTCTCAATAATGTTATAACTGCCTTCTATTCGCATCCCGTTATCAGCAGAATTCTGAATTACCAATCCTTTTATATGCCAATACTGACCACCAAGTTGAATGCGAATACCATTTGATGCTGTAACGTTAAGTATCGCAGAATCACCTGCTTGAATATCGGGTGTATAACCCCAAATATTATAGTAAGCATTAGCACTTCCCGCTTTGCTTAATGCCCAAATAGTGCTTACTGTATGTTTTCCACCACGAATCCAGATAGTATCGCCGGGTTGTGCTACTGCATAGGCTTTGTCAAATCCACCAAAAGGAGAAGATATTGTACCCTGGTTAGCATCATCACCATTAACTGCTATAAAATATTGAGTTGAATAACCGGGTAAAAAACATAAAACAAGTACGATTGATAGAAATAGCTTTTTCATTTTCAATTTATTTTTACCAGTTTTAATGACTGATTATAGTTTCCATTTATAAATTCAACTACATAAATACCTGCTTTCAATTGCTTGTCAAATCTCAAACTGCGTTTTTCACCTTTCATCAAACCGGATATTTCAACCAAAGAAATCGTTTTTCCTGACAAATCAGAAACTATCAATTGAGCATCACCAGTTTCAACTGCCTCAATATCAAAAGTTGTTGCAGTCAGGAATGGATTTGGGTATGCTTTCAGAGTTTTTGCTGTTGATTGAATTGTCTTTAATCCGGTGGAAGGAACATATTCATAAGCTCCCAAATCGACAGCTGTTCCATAAAATCCGGTGAGTGTAAAATCATAACTTTTCAGAGTTGTTGGATTCATTTCTCTTACCACATTTGAACCTTTGTCGATAAAAATAGAGTTTGGTTTCAAACGTCCAAATCCATTTTTTGGTAAACTGCCATTTGCTTCGCGCGGTGCCAGAAAATCTTCTTTCGACGTGCTTACAAACTGATTGTAAATTGCTTTTTGGTCGAATGTTCCTCCTGTAGCTGTTTTATAGGGAACCAATGCTGTAGCACCGTTGATAGGGTTCCACGAATTGTTTTTCTCTGTTGTGCCGGCAGCCAAATCAAACATTTGTCCTTCACCGCCCACTTTGGCATCAAAACTGATATTATTTCTCAAATCGCTGGCAAAAGCCCGTACACGGAAGTTTTTATTGCCTTGCCAGGCCACGCAGTTGAATATAAATAAACTGTCGGCATTGTTATTTTCGCTATAGCAAGCTCCTGTTTCATACCCATCGAACGATATGCAATTGCTGACCTGATGCTTGGCTGCCCAACCGTCTCCACCAAGTTTGAAACCATTTCCATCGCCTGCCCACGATGAAGGTGGTGTGTTTTTTTGTCCATATTCCCAGTTAGGATCTGGTGTAACAATTAAATTAGGATTACCATTTCCCATTGTCCAGCACGAATCAACATAAATGGTATAATGCGTCATGTAAAAATCCCAACCATCGTCGGAATTTTCCCATGCACGACAGCCTACGAAACGATTGTTGGCTCCGGGCGAAAGTTTGCATGAGAAACCATCCGCGTTTTCATAACCTGTTCCCCAGTCGAGATTACGATATGCATCACAGTTTTTGACGATATTGTAACAAACTTTATCGGCAGCATCGGCCGCTTCTTTGGCTAAACCAATTTGTATTCCACCATCACCATTGTGATGTAAAATCAGTTGTTCGCAGATATTGTAGCTCCCTTCAATTTTAATTCCGTTATCAGGTGCCTGACAAATTTCGAGACCTTTCAGATGGTAATAATTTCCAAGTATTTTAAATCCCCGTGCTTCTCCACGTGCTGTGGCATCTATTGCAGTGTACGACGAGAAAATATCATAAAAATTCAAGACCGGCTTTTCTCCAGGATAATTAAGAATGGTATAATAAGCATAAGGATTTCCAATTCCGGTAAGGAAGATTGTGTTTTTATACCGATAAGTTCCACCTCGCAAAAATACGGTGTCGCCGGCTTCCATGGCACTCACAGCTTTTGTGAGATTAAAAAAAGGCGCTTCTTTAGTTCCGGGATTTGTATCGTTACCACCTTTTTCGGTAGGGGCGCAATAATAGGCAGTATGAACGCTTGATTTGAATGTGGCAGTAACAGTTTTAGCAACATCTACTACTATTGAAGTTTTAAGGTTAGTGGAAGTTACATTTCCTGTCCACCCAACGAATATTGCCTGCATACTTGCATCTGGCACTGCCTCCAACTGAACGGTTGTTCCCTGTGTATAAAACGGCGCGTCTGGTGTTTTTATCACTTTCCCCTTTCCAACAACATTCACTGTTAGAGCATATTCCTTTGTACCTTCAGTACCACCAACAATTGTAATTTTATCAAGATTTGGTCCGCCATTCACCGTAAGTGCAGTCATTAAAATTTGATTTGTTCCTTTTCTAAGATTCAGAACAACCGGTGTTTCGAGCCATGTAGTGTAAGCTCCTGAATTTCCAAAAGCCTGACTGGCAACTTGTAAAACTCCATTTACTGTGAAGCTCATTGCACGGTCGTCCGATTTTCCATTTGCCCAGCGGACTAAAACGGTAGCTGAAGGCATTTCTTCTGCTAACGTAAATTCGAGCAATAAAGTACTCCCAACAGCATTTGTCATATCCACAAAACTACTGCCGGTAAATCCTGCATGTTGTGTATCTGTTTTGCCGGTAAAAGTGCCACTTTCAGCTTGCACTATAATATCTGCAAAAATATTTGTAGTGAATAGAATGAAAAAAAGGATGAAAAATATTCGATTCATGGCTTTCATAAAATATTAGTTGAATTTGAGTTGTTGATTTGGTAAGAGTTGATGTAATTTGAAATCATCTTTTTGCAATCAACAATTTGGTCATTGATATGATTAAATTGAATTAATGATATATAACGCTGATTAAAAGCATCATTAAACTGATTTTCGAGTTTGTATAAAGCATTTTTGGCACCAAACAAAATCTTAATAATTTCATCGGATGAAGTTTTTTTACTGCCTTCAGCAATTTTAGTTGGGACAATAACTGACATTCGTCTGATTTGTAGAGTAAGTCTGAAAAATTCAATAAAAGGAAACAGTTTTGTTAACGAATTAGCTTCGCTTGCCATTTCTTTTGATTTCGACCAAACCTCCAAATATGTATACTGTTTTATCTCTTTCATTTTTTTATTTCAAACACAACATCTTACAGTATTTAGATAACTATTTCACAAATTTCACAGATTGTAATTTTCCATCCGCTACAATATTCACAAGGTAAGTATTGTGGGCTAAATTACCTATGTATGCAATATGGAAATTATGACCTTCGGGATAGATTTGATGCTGAATGCAAGCCTGAACCTGTTTGCCATTCATATCGAAAATGCTGATCGACACTTTTGTTTTCTTATCAAGTTGAAACGAAATTTTCAGTAAATCAGCTGCATAATTTGCGCTTAAAGATAGGTTGTTACCATTATTATCAGATGGAGAAAAAAATCCCGTTTTTGCACTGTATTCAAATGCTCCTAAATCGGGAGAAGCACCGGAATAAACAATTGTATTCGTTTTATCCAAAAATGAATAAGTCACCACCTGACCTTTATCAATACAATCGGAAGTGGGCAACAAGCGACAAAAACCATTGTCGGGAATACTTCCATCCGTATTACGTGGATTTCCTGCCAATTGCATTGCTACAGTATTATCGCTTAAATCAACTACAAAATCGGCATAACTGCCAATGCCACCATTTTGCTTATCGCTCATGGTAGTGCCAAATTGCCAACTGTTGTTTTGAGTTATATTCTGGCTCTGATCGCTAATCATTTTATCGGTAGATTTGAAAGCCAAACAGTTTTTAATCGTATGCCCTGTGCTACCACTTGCCATCGAAAAACCCTTTACATTATCCCAAGTAGTGCAATTGAGCATCACTTGCGGGTCTTGATTATCATTTTGGTCGAAGCATTTTCCGCCGCCACCCACGTATTTCATATCGAAAGCCACACATCCAACTGCAATATTAGTTCCGCGGGAATAGGTGCTGTTACCACCCATTTTGAAACCGTTTCCATTCCCTGATTTATTACCACGAAGTGTTGTAGCATCAGCATTGTGCCATGTTCTGCAGTTCAACATCAATACACCAAAAGTATTGGAATACATATCCCAACCGTCATCGGAATTATTCCAGGCACGGCAGTTTTCAAATATATTTCCCGGTCCGCAGAAAAGTTTACACGCAAAACCATCCGCATTTCCACCACTCTTGTGCGAGTCGCAATTATTGTACGAATCACAGTTTAAAACGTAATTATACGCACATGTTCCATCATTCTGTCCGGAGTCTTTACCTAGTCCTATCTGAATTCCGCTATCATAACAGGCATCAAAGTCCAGAAATTCAAAAATGTTCCAGTTGCTTTCAATTTTTATCCCGTTATCACCTGCTTCTTTGATTATAAAACCTTTAAGATGCCAGTAATTAGCACCGGGGCGAATAAAAAAAGCACGATTTGCATCGCCGGCTCCTTGTGTACTAAAATTTAAAACAGGACGTTCAGCTGAAGTTTTATAACCTGTACCGAAAATACAAATTCTTTTCTCTGAAGTACCCGAAGCAGTTAAATTAATTGTACCCGAATAAGCATAAGTTCCGGGCAATACAAAAATTGTATCACCCGCAACCACAGTATTCACCAAGGCAGTGATATTGAATTTTGGAGATGCTAAAGTGCCGGTATTTGTGTCGATACCTGTTGGAGAAACATAATAATTTGAACTCCAAACCGATGTACAAATAACTGAATATAAACAAATTATTATAAGTGCTTTGTTGTTTTTCATAATCACAACAATATTTTATTTTTGAAACTTAATGACAGAACTTTCTTTTCCGGTAGTGAGCATAAATAAATATATACCTTTAGGGAGTTGGTCAGTTTTGATTGACAATTTATTTTCAACGCCACCTTCAATCCAACCACGGAAAGGAATATCGAGCGTTTTGCCATCAATACTAACAATTTTAATTTCGGCAGGACAAGTTATCTCACTCCTAAAAACTAAAGTGTTATTAGTGAATGACAATGAAGTTGTTTTACCAACAATTTGTTGAATTGAATTAGCTGCGTCACATTTAAAATTTTCTTTTGTTTTATGCGGTTTTGCAGCACCCACATAAGTTTCGGCAATGCAAGGAACATATTTTACACTGTCCAACGTATATGGATAAGGAAACAAACCGGTCATGTCTTTATCTTTAAGTTGTGGAATGCCGCAATTTTCGAAATAACATCCTCGCTGAACCAAAAAACCTGCTGGAGAAAATTCAGGAACACCAACCTGCAATGGGATTGGAGCATCTTTAAAGTAACAGTTTTCAACTAACACATTTGCATTACAAGCAGATGCCACACTATAAATTGAATTTGCAACATAGTAATTGTTGTAACAATGAACCGTTGCATACCGAACGCGCGGATTACGCTGAATGGTTTTGTCAAACCAGTTGTGATGCAATGTCACTTTCATAATCACATCACCCGACTCACTGTCGCTATGTCCGATGAGGATATTTTTATCGTGATTGAAAAACTTATTGTACGAAATGGTTACGTACTGACTACCACGGGTTACGTCGAGCATTCCGTCGTGCGATCCGGCATAAGTTCCATCGCCGTCACTGAAAGTACAATGATCAATCCAGAAGTTCATACATTTATTGTTGATTTTCAATAAATCGTCGGATGCATCTTCGAAAGTAATATTCTGAACAATAACATTTGTTTTTGTATTCCAACCAAAGCCACCACCTTCAATGCGGGCATCGGTTCCAAGTCCAAC
>JBMOHG010000101.1:0-9190 GCA_049317965.1 Paludibacter sp. | reverse complement strand
AATACATTCTGCAAAAATGAAAAATAATAAAAAAAAATGGGTTTTGACAACCAAAAATAACAGAAGCAGAAAACTTTCTTTATCAGAAAAACAGGAAATATCAGATTATTTTCAACTTTTGGTCAATGAATTTAATAGTAAGTGTATTGTTGAAAACCCAGATAAGGAACACAATTATTTGATTGATATTTATACGAAGTGGTATCGAGATTTCTTTTATTTTTGTGAGAAGTTCAAGTCAGAATATCCAAACAGGATTGAAAATGAGTTTGAACTCAAATTTGTTAGATTAAAATACACAGGAGTAAATCAATTTGAATTTTCATATTTTCGACATACCAATCAGTGGCATTCTGTAGATGAAAATCTAAGTAAAGAGGAATGTTTAAGGCTTATTTTATCGAATCCCCTTTTTCAACCTTAAAAGTGTCGATTAATACTTGCTATGCTGATTTTTGGTTTCCAACAACGCGACATCCTGCAAAAGTAGAAAAATGATTAAATCTGGTTTATCAAGGTTTTGTTACAATAGAGATTTGAAAAAACTACCAACATCTAATTATTCGGCATTTTTGAAAAAAAGGGTCATTCATTTTTATCAAATACTCTCAGTATAAAAATTATATCATTATATTATGTCAAAATCAACATTAAAAAAACACCTGCAATCGCTCAACAAAGAGCAATTGATTGAAACCGTACTCGAAATGTACGATAACATGAAACCTGTAAAGGAATATCTTGAATTCTTTCTGAATCCAAATGAAAAAGAAATGTTTGGGAAATATAAAGCCATTATTGTTAATGAGTTTTATCCAAAAGGTAAGTATTTTGATCCCAAAACACGCTTTTCAGTAGCCAAAAAAGCCATAGCAGATTTTCGGGCACTGAAACCTTCACCCGAATTATTGGCTGACCTGATGCTAATATTGCCCGAAATGGCCTGTAAGTTCACTTACGATTATGGAGATATGACAGAAGCATATTATAATAGTGCTTACAATAACTATAAAGCTGCATTGGAATTTATGCACAAAAATGGCTTATTAGATGCCTTCAAACTTCGTTGTGTCGATTGTTTGAAATGGGCTTCGGATTGTGGATATGGGTTTGAAGGTGATTTGCAAGATATTTATTCAGAATACTACAACGATTAATTTTCTATGTTTACAGAATACAACGACTACGAAAACTCGCACGAAAAGCTTGAGAAAATGCCTTTATATCGTAAAGGGTACGAAATTTTGGAATTAGTCCAATGGATTCTGGGACTTAATGAAAGAAAAATATGAGGATATTAACTGGATACATTAAATATGAGAACTTGTGAATAAGAATTTAGTACCCTCAAAAAACAAGTACTAAAACTTCATTATAAAAAAATATGGAAAAGATAATTCAACTCGACAAATCCAACATAGCAAAAGAACATATTTGCTGTGCTTTTTCGGACAAGAAATGTACCGAAAGCTACGAATTAAAAAAAGACTGGCTGAAACGAGAATTTGATAATGGTTATGTTTTTCGAAGAATAGATGCCAGAGCTAAAGTATTTATCGAATATGGACCAGCTGAAAAAGGTTGGGCGGCTATTGATGCCTCAAATTATTTACTGATAAATTGCTTTTGGGTATCAGGACAATACAAAGGTCAAGGATATGCTAAAGAATTACTGCAACTTGCACTTGATGATGCTAAATCACAAGGAAAAGACGGATTGGTTACGATAGTTGGAACAAATAAATTTCATTTTATGAGTGACACTAAATGGCTGCTGCGTCAAGGATTTGAAACCAGTGAAAAAACGAATTCAGGTTTTAGTTTATTGGTGAAGAAAATAAATCCGAATGCAGGAAATCCTAAATTTAAAGACTGCGTAACCCGTGGAGAATGTACTGAAAAGAATGGTTTGGTAGTGTATTATTCGAATCGTTGCCCATTTTCAGAATACCATGTTCTTACTTCTATGACAGAGACAGCAAATAAAAGAAATCTACCGCTGAAGATTATAAAGCTTGAAACAATGGAACAAGCTCAATGTGCTCCAACGCCTGCTACAATTTTCAGTTTGTTTTATAAAGGAAAATTTATCACAACCGACCTCAGTGTTTGCATGGACAGTCGTTTTGACAAAGTGATGGAGAAAGAACTTAAATAGTGGTGTTGGCAAAATTCTATTTTCAAACTGGTGATGCTAACCTATATTAGAATATTAGCAGTGGATATTAAGTAGTTAGTTTATAACTACAAAATATCCACTGATTTATTATTTAAAACGATTATTTCTGAATTAGTTACATCCGCAACCGCTACCACAACCACCTACTTTTTCTTCTTCGGTGTCACATCCGCAGCCACCATCACCACAACTGCTGTCGCCGCAACCACCGCTTTCGCCTGATCCACAACCGCATCCACTTCCACAACCACCACCTGTTAAAGCAGCAAGTTCTTTTTCTGTTGGTTCGCGAACTTCCAATACAGAACCTTTAAAGTGAAGATTTTCACCTGCCAAAGGATGGTTTAAATCAACGGTAACATGTTTGTCGGTCACTGTAACAACTTGTGCGTTAACACGGTTGCCTTCATTGTCCATTAATGGAACAACATTACCTTCAAATATCATTTCTTCATCAAGTTTTCCGTCGATTTCAAAAATGGCACGATCTAAATCCAATACACTTTCTTCGTCGTAATCACCATAAGCATCTTCGGAATTGATAATGAAATCAAATTTATCTCCGGCTTGTAACCCGAATAAGTTTTGTTCAAATTTTGGTAGCATCATGTTTACTCCAAAAATAAATTGTAATGGTTTTTCTACTGATGCTTTTTCCATTAATTCCAATTCACCTTCTACTTCGCCATCTACGTACAATTCGTATTCGGCCGATACTGATTTGTCTGCTGTAATTTTCATTTTCTCTTTTTATTATAGTTATTAATATTATTGTTGATACATGTATTCTGAAGAAATAATAATGCTTTTCAGTGTAAATTGTTCATTATTAACTGTTAATTATTCTAATACCAGTTAATGGTGTTTGTTCCATACTCACTTTTTTTATCGTATTTAAGATCTTGCAACATGCTGGCATTTACACCTATATGGAAGTTATATGATTTGTATACTCCAAATGGTACAATACTGGCGGACATATTCCAGCAATGTAAACTGCGTGTAATGTTTAAATTGGTGTAAGTAAATTCTTTGGCCATGAAGTCATAAGAAGTGCTTGCAGTAAGTTTCCAATTATTAGTTAAAGATAAGTTGCCCGAGAAACTTAAATTATGAGTAAAATCCATTTCGTATTCCATTTTAGTTTTGTCGAATACACTAGTATTGCCATAACGAACAGAATAACTTGCACTTATGCTCCAGGGGATAGATAGTTTTTCATATCCATCAGCAGATTTATCAGTTGATTTTTTATCTTCGCCGTTATCTTCTGATTCTTTTATATTTGCATTTGTTTCACCGTCTTTCAAATTTGCATCAGGGTTTAAATCTTCAGTTTGGGCCTTTTTGTTTTTCTTAGGCTTTTTCTTGAAAGTGTCATTACTAATAGTATAACTATACGATGTACTGGTACCTAAAAAACGGGGAAATTGACCATTGTCCCATCTTAGTTTGTTAATTCTAACAGGATATCCGCTCGAATTTAAACCATACATATAAGGGTCGAATGCACCACTTAAACTCAGGCTGTAACTCTTACCTAATTTTAATCTTAAATTGGTACTGAACGTAGACCATTGCATTGAATCAACGGCCAAATTATAACCACCACTCACCGAAAAATTATCAATCAGACTTACTTTTATAAATGGAATTGTATTAGTAGTATCTTTATCATTTCTCACTTTCATTTCCACATTATTACCCAGCGAAAAGTTGATATTACCCGATTTACCGGTTCCCGGAGTACCGTACATGCTTCCAGCATAATGTGAATATTGAACCAAAGTAGGATTTGTAGGATTACTAGTGGTTGTTCTTTCGTAAGTAGAATAGTATCCCCACATTGGGTCACCAAAATCAGGCATATAGCTAAATCCCACACTAGGAGTCAATACGTGGCGGATTCTGTCTATTTTGTCCCCAAAAATTGATCGTATTGGAATAAAGAAACCATAGAGTTTCGTTGAAGCTGAAACACCCATGTTGAAATCAAACACACGTTTAAAACCATTGACAGTGTCGGTTATTACTCTTTGATTGGTATTATCCCAACTTTGATTTATGGATTGTAAATACCAACGTTCGGTGTAATTGATAGAAGGTGAAACGTTTATATATTTTAGAATATTAAATGTAGCACTTACCGGAATACTATGTCGCATACCATTTCTCCAATCGCGTGATAATGATGAACTCAAAAGTTTATCTTCCTTTGTGTCAATGCTATTAGCCAATGTTCCTGAATATGACATGGAGATTTTTTCGTACCAACGTTCTTTACCCACAGCATTTTTGCGCTTCAAAGGATAAATACGGCTCATAGAAATACTGATATTTGGGAGTGTCAGACTTATAGTTGAATCCTTTGTTCTCTGGTTAATCAACATACTACCCGAAATGCTGAACGGACTTTCGGGAAAACGTTGTGAAAATGAAATACTTGAACCCTTGGTATTTTCCGAATTCAAATCAGGGCGATAATAACTATTGATATTACTCCTGTTATATCCACTTGTTGAAAAGTTGACACTAGATGAAAAATTGAAAAAAGGATTTGCTTTCTGGTCTTGCGAATGTGACCATCTGATACTCAAATTCTTTGCTTTGCTGTAATCGGCCATGTCTTTTTCGCCAGTCACATCTTCGCGATAACTCACACTTAAACTCCCACGATACTTATAACGTTTGAGATAAGTAGTATTGGCTGCTAAAGCCCATGTTCCCTTGGTATAAATATCACCACGAAGTTCAACATCCATGTAATCGTTAATTGCAAAGTAATAACCACCATTTGTAAGTCCAAACCCACGGGTTAATTCGTCTGCAAACGTGGGCATTAAAATCCCGGATGAGTATTTGTCGGTAAAAGGAAAAAATCCAAAAGGAACTGCGATAGGTAACGGAACATCGCAAATAACTAAATGTGCAGGACCCGAAACCACATAACTGCCGGTTTTTACCTTTCCTTTCGACAGACTAAGATAAAAGTCAGGATGGTCATGGTTATCGCAGGTAGTGTATTTTCCTCCGGCAATACAAAGTATGTCGGTATTGGTTTTCTTAGTACGATCGCTTATAATATAACCTTCACCTTGTTGCGTAACTGCCTGTCTGATATAACCTTTCTTCGATTTTAAATTGTAGGTAAGTTCTTTTGATTTGTATTCTGTTTCGCCCTCATTGAATACAGGTTCGCCTACTTTTGCACCCAGACTGTCGAGTGTACCATGGGCATAAATTAAGCTACTATCAGTTTTTACACGAATAAAATCGGAATTCAGCTTTATATTTTTATATTTTATATCACTTTTCCCGTGTAAAAACCCTGTACCATTTCCTAAAAAAACGATTGAGTCTTGTGCGCTATAGTTAATCTCAGCATCAATTTGGTTCGATTTTTGTTTTTGAGGAGAAATTAAATTTGCAGTATCTTTTAGTGTGTTTTTAAGGCTATCTGAAAATAAAGTATTAACTCCTCCACTTACAGGTATTACTTTAGATTGGCAGAAACCCGAAAAGGTAAAAGCTAACCATAAAAAAATAGGCAAAAACTTGTGTGCTTTGCTGAAATATAATCGGTTACAGATTTGCATCCGGTAAGGTTCTGGATTTCTAAATTAAGTTGCAAATTTACTCAAAAAAAAGTAGTCTCATTTAGAAAAAAACCTTTTTTTATGATTAATTTGAAAATTTACCCCTTTATTTCGTATCAGAAACAGGATAAAAAGCGTACTTTTGCACAAAAATACGAGGATGATTCATTTTCGATTAATGGATTTACAAATATAATCATGAAAAAGTATTTTCAAATATTCAAAGTACTATTGCTGTTTATTGTGCTTATTGCACCTTATGGCGTATATGCACAGGATAAAAGATTTACAGTTGTAATAGATGCCGGTCATGGTGGACACGATCCGGGAGCAATGGGTTCAATATCACGTGAGAAAGATATTAATCTGGCTATTGCACTCGATTTAGGTGAAAATATTGAGCAGAATTACAAGGATGTTAAAGTTGTATATACACGTAAAACTGATGTTTATCTAACCTTACAAGAACGCGCAGATATTGTTAACGACAATCATGCCGATTTGTTTTTTTGTATTCATACTAATGCATCTCAAAGTGCTTCTGCTTTTGGTTCTGAGTCATTTACACTGGGTTTAGCTAAAACAAAAGCTAATTTGGATGTGGCCATGCGAGAAAACTCAGTAATTTTACTCGAAAAAGATTACCGAACCAAATATAAAGGTTTTGATCCTACTTCGGTCGATTCATATATTATGTTCGAATTTATGCAAGATAAATACATTGATAATAGTGTAGAATTGGCATCAGGCATTCAAAAACAATTTGTAAATTACTGTAACAGATCTGACCGTGGAGTTCGTCAAGCTGGTTTTTGGGTATTACATCGTTCAGCTTGTCCAAGTGTGTTAGTCGAAGTAGGTTTTATTTCAAATGCATCCGAAGAACGTTATTTAAGCTCAAATCAAGGTCAAAATGAAATGGCCAAAGCTATTTATAACGCATTTGTTAGTTATAAAAGAAATCATGATAAAAAGTCTGGACGTCAGAATTCATATAATTCGAATAATGATTTCTATGAAAAAAAATCAGAAGTTACCAAACAAGATGTAACTCAAACAGTAGATTCAAATTTAGAACAAAAGGAAGAACGGAAAGCAAAACAAAAGATTGAACAAAAGATAGAGCAGAAAAAAGAAGAACAAAAAACAGTGCCGAAGATAGAGCAAAAAAAAGAAGAACCAAAGGTTGAACTAAAAGACAATCAGCAGATAAATAAAAATACCGAACAAAAAGTAGTAACAAAAGCTGACAAAAAAAACGAACAAAAAGTTATTCCAGATGTTGTTTCAAATACAAATAAAAATGTAATTACCCAATCTAATAAATCGAAACAAACACCTATATTTAAAGTTCAGATATTTGCATCCGTGATGACCCTAAAAGAAAATGCATCTGATTTCAAAGGATTACACGATGTAAATTACTTTACTGAAAACGGTCTTAATAAATATACTGTCGGCTCGGAAACTGATTATAGTAAGATTGAAAAAATAAGAAAAGAAGTTTCAACGAAATTCCCAGAAGCATTTATAATAGCCTTTGTTGGTGATAATAAAATTTCAGCCAAAGAAGCTCAGAAGCTAATAAAGTAATTAAATCAAATAAAATCAACACGTTATTAAATCAATTGATTTCCGATTGTGATGTTGAATTTTCAATTAGAATCAAATTCTAATAATAAATAATTGAATGAAAAAAAAGTTTTTCACCCGTGAAATTAAAGTAGGGTTAATGGCAATAAGTGCTATTTTTGTTTTGTATTTTGGGTTAAATTTTCTGAAAGGCATAGATATATTTTCATCAGTTGGTGATTATTATGCTGTATATGAAAATATTGGCGGGTTAGTACCATCGTCACCTGTATACATTAAAGGATTTAAAGTTGGTCAGGTAGAAGAAGTGAAATATGATTTTTCTAAACAAAAATCATTTGTAATCAAAATTTCAGTTTCAAATGATATTCAATTGCCCAAAGGTACCAAAGTTGAATTATACGATGATGGTTTGATGGGCGGCAAAGCCATTCAATTAGTTTACGCTCCAGTTACAGCTTCACAAGCCTTTTATGCTTCAGGTGATACTATTGATTCGCAGGTAGCCATTGGTTTAATGGGACAGCTTACTGCTGAATTATTACCAAAAATTGAAAGTATTTCAACTCAAACTGATTCACTTATTCGTTCAGTGCGTGTATTGGTCGACAATAAAGATTTGACAAAAAGTTTATCTTCTATTGAGAAAACCACCGCCGATTTAGCAATAAGTTCATCACAACTCAAGAAAATGATGAATAACGATGTTCCGCATATATTGAGCGATGTAAATGTATTAACATCAGACTTCAAACAAATTAGCGGTAACCTGAAAAAGATTGATTTTGCTTCTACTTTCGCAAGTATTAATCATACAATTGATAATTTGAATTTGATTTCAACTAAGATGAATAGTTCGGAAGGTACAATTGGGTTGCTGTTGAACAATAAAGAAATGTATATCAATCTATCAAATACAGCCTCAAGTGCTGACAAATTATTGATAGACTTACAAAAGAATCCAAAAAGGTATGTTCATTTTTCGCTTTTTGGAAGCAAAGAAAAATAGAATTATTATTTATAATAATTCTAAATAACGAAAGGAATAAAAAAAATATTTTTTTAATTGACTTTCAACCGAAACCTCTTATCAATAAGAGTTTCGGTTTTTTTATCCTTAATTTTAGTAAAAAAAGTATCAAATAGTCAATGACTTTAAAATCAGCGATATTTCAAATATGTTACAATTAAGTGTTTGTTTATCAAAGTAATATATTAAAGCTCTGATAATAAATGGAATAGTGAATTAGCATATTTTGAAAAAAAAATATGATTTTTTTATTTGGGAAAAGTTTTAGAATTTTGTACTGCTGAAAGTCGCCTCTATTACTTTTTAGAAATTAGTTTTTTTTGTATTAGTCACTTAATCTTGTATCATTTTTTTGAATTTGTACCCAATGTTGAATAATTACGATCAATTGTGGATTCGCTGCCTCAGCGTTATAAAAGACAATATAAGCGAAGCCTCATTTAATACATGGTTTTCTCCTATCGTACCACTTAAATACGAAAATAATATTTTTGTATTGCAAGTACCGAGTCAATTCTTTGTTGAATATATTGAAGAGAAATACATCGATTTACTTCGCATGACGTTGTATCGCGAAGTAGGAGTTGGTACTAGATTGGAATATCGTGTTCTGATTGACAAATCGAGTGGAAAGGGTACTCAAATTCCAAGTGCCGGTGAACATCCGAAACCAAAGGCTTCAGCACTTTCATCATCGTATGTAAGCCCATATCATAAACCTCAATTGCCAGAAATAGATCCACAATTGAACCCTGCTTATAATTTCAATAATTTAATTGAAGGAAATAGTAA
>JBMOHG010000100.1:0-9220 GCA_049317965.1 Paludibacter sp. | reverse complement strand
ATTGTTTTTATTCTGGTTGCAAAGTACGGTATAATGATTATGTGATAAAATACCATTACATTGGCATTTTTTATACCTTAATTATGGTATTAGTTCCCTAAATCGCAGAATGATATTTCTTGGACCACATTATTTCTATCGTTTTTAATCATTCTTGTACTTACTGGATTATTTTAGTATATTTTCATATCATTTCAAAAAAAGAATAATTAACTTAGATAATCAATTAGTTAACTGAATACGCATTCCATAAAAATATATCTGAATTCCATTAATGCGGAAGCCATATATTATTTGTTGGAAGCCAATTTCCGGAAAAGGGAAGTCGTACATCAAAAGTAAAAACTTTTATTTATCAATAAATGTTCCGACTAACTTATCCAAATCTTCACCACGGAGATTTTTTGCAACTATAATCCCATTTTTGTCAATTAAAAATTTATATGGAATTAAACGAACGCCATAAGTTTTTACAGCATTTCCTGCCCAAGCTTCCAAATCGATGAGTTGAGTCCATGGTAATTTGTCTTTCTCCAATGCACCTAACCATGCCTTTTTATTATTGTCAAGCGAAACGCCAATTATTTCCAGTCCTTTATCCTTGAATTTTTCATTTAGTTTTACCAAATCCGGACTTTCCTTACGACAAGGAATACACCACGATGCCCAAAAATCGACAAGTACATAACCTTTTCCCAAAAAATCGGACAATTTTACTATATTCCCATCTCGCTTCTGGGCTTTAAAATCGGGCGCTTTGCTGCCAACAGATACTTTCTCAAGATTATTTGCCAATTCGCTAAGGACTTTTATGTATGCTGTGTTTTTAAATTTTGGATCAAATAACTGAATATTCTTTCTAATCTCATCCGATGATAAACGATAAGAATAATAGCGGTAAAACAAATATAAAGCAGCCAAAGAAGTTGGATTTTCTTTAATGATTTGACTTATTGGTGATTTTTGTTTACCTGAAAATTGTTTGAACAAATCCTGCTCTACTGAACCAGTAACAACTGTATTTTCAAATTCATTAATAGTATCAAGTTCTACACTTATTAGGTTTTTATCCAAAAAGATAAGAAAAGAATGAAAAGGATTACCCGTGTTATCAATTGCCAAACCATATATTTCGGGCAGTTTTATTGTGTTTGAAAACTTGAATTTTCCATTAATTATCAATGTTGAGTCGATTGTGAAAAATGATTTGTTTTCATAGCGTTGTAAGTAAATGGTACCAGAAGATACATTTTTGACAGTACCGGAAAGATTTAATTTTTCAGGTACATTTGCGTTTGCAGCAAATGTCATTGAAAGCAGAATGACTAAAATTATATTTATTTTTTTCATTTTTATATGTGTTACATGTTTTATAAAAGTATTTTAATAATCTAATAATATGATAATTATATTTCAAAAAAATATTTCCAAATAAATCAAAAATCAGAAAATAGGTGAGCAATATAGAAAACTTTATTTTCTATATTGCCACCCAATTATTTGCAACCAAACGATAATTATTTTTGAGTTTAAACCCTAAATTAATTAGACAAAAGTTTGTTTGTCAAAATCTCATTGTTTGGTAACGGATAAATATAACCACTATCCGTAGGTTTCACAATTCGTGAACTTTGACTGCTTTTCGATGGTTTGTCAGGGAAAGTAAGCAAATCTCTAAGGATATCGGTAGCCCTGAATCCTTCGCCAAGCAATTCAATCCGTCGCTCAACACGAATGGTATTAATAATTTCACCCTGAGTTAAACTGTTTACCGGAAAGGTGTAAGTAGGGTCTGAACGTAGTCTTACAGCCTTCAACAAAGCAATTGAGAGGTTAATATCACCCGCCAGCGCCTCAGCTTCTGCATAGTTAAGCAATACTTCGGCATAACGAATAACTGGTATATAATCAATTGCCGGACTAACTTTTGCAAACTTTTTGAGGTAATTCACATTGGTTTGTGTACGTATAAATCCACGACGCGCATCGGACGATTTCCATTCAGTATTGCTAATTATTCCCGAAGAAGTAGCATTGAGTGCGTAGTTTGGTGCACTATTGTAAACATTCGAAAGTGCTGAGCCAGATGGAGGATCAGTTGCAGTCATTGGTATTGAGAATATAGATTCTACAGTTGTATAATCTGTCGAAAATATTGTAGCTATATTGTCCTGTAATTTATGCAAAACACCTGTTGTAGCAGAAAAAGGACTTGCTATTTGGGGTACAATCTTTTTTGCTTCTTCTCTTACTTTTACATAATCGTGCTTGCTAAGATAAACTCTTGTTTTTAATGCAATTGCTGTATTTTTATGCACACGAGTCGTATTAAGCAATGAAGTAGAATATTTTTTTGGCAAAAACAATTCAGCAGTATCCAAATCATTTATTATTTGATTGTATATTACTTTTACATCACTTGGAGCTAATTCATTATTTGCAGAAGTTGACTCAGGCTGCAACCGCAATGGAACTCCTTTGCTATTACCGTTATTTTCGCTATATGGTCGTGCGTAGGTTGTGACTAAAGTAAAATATGCAATAGCCCTTAAAAATTTCGCTTCACCAATATAATTCCTTTTTACAGAGTCAGTTACAACTCCTTGCGATTCTGTCAAACCTGCAATAAGTATGTTAGAACTATTAATAACCTGATAAGCCTGTGTCCAAACGCTATTTACAACGTCAGTAGTGCTTGAAAGGTTATTTTGCCAAACATAACCTCCGCCTAATGCATTTTCTGTTAAACTAACAAATTCTTCTCCACGCAAATCATTATAGTGTAAAAGTGTTCCACTATACAAACTAGAACCTTTTAGCGATTTATATATTCCGTTTACAAAACCCTCTATTCGTGCAGGGGTTTTAAATATATTTGAAGAACTCAGTGATATTTCTGAAGTTGTATTCAGTAAATCATCGCACGACACTATAAAAAGAATACTTATAATTCCTGCAAATAATTTGATTTTATTATTAATGATATTTCGTTTCATTTTCTTAAAGTTTAAAATTTAACATTAATTCCCAGTGTAAAAGTTCTGCTTAAACCAGCAGTATTATATTCAACTCCGGGAGTTGTATTTGAATTTCCGTTGGCAGAAACCTCAGGGTCAACACCTGTATATTTGGTCAAGAGTAAGGCATTGTTTATTTGACCATAAACTCTTATTGCACTGATATTTGCCGTAGATAATATTTTCTTCGGTAAATTATAAGCCAAAGTTACATTCTGTAAACGTAAAAAATCTCCTTTTTCTACGTGATCTGAAATTGGAATAGATCCTCCAAATGAAATTCTGTCACCATTCACTAACCGTGGAATATTGGTAACTTGTCCCGGGGTAGTCCAACGATTTAATATTTCAGTAGAACTATTGAAAAATATCTGGTCGGTCAGAGTTGATCGGGTGCGATTCATAATATAGTTGCCACCGGCATAGGTAAAGTTTAAACCAAACTCAAATCTTTTATATTTTAAATTACTGTTCAAACCGCCGTACCATTTTGGAAGTGTATTGCCAAGAATATAATAATCAGTACCTGTAAGTGCTTTTGCTACATTACCATCGAGATAAGTCCATTTGGTAGTGCCATCAAATTGCACTTTTTCGCCTGCAGCATTTAAAAATACACGTTGTCCGTTATCAGGATTTACATACTGGGTTTTAAGTCCGTATAAACTTCCTATTGATTCGCCAACACGGGTAATGTTTGTGTTTCCGCTACCGGTTGCACCAATAATATCATTCCCTTCAGCTAGTGCAGTAACTTTATTTTCTAAATAAGTAACATTAAATGAAACGTCCCATGAAAGATTTTTTGATTCAATAACTTTTGTGTTTATACTCAATTCCAGCCCTTTGTTATACAGAGAACCCACATTTGCTAAAATTGTGCTATTTGGAATACCTTTTGAAGGAGATTGTGGCGTATTCAGAATCAAACCATTTACATCATTATTGAAATATGTAATCTCGGTATTTAATCTATTTTTCAATGCCGAGAAACTTAGTCCAATATTTGTTTGATCGCTTGTTTCCCAACTAAGTTGAGAATTTCCTTGTTGAGTTATTCCCCAAGTTGCTGCACTTCCATATAGTGAAGAAGAATATAAATCATACGAACTGTAATCATTCGACAAACTTCCGTTTCCAACTCTTCCCCAACTTGCTGTGAGTTTTACGTCTGAAAAATTATCCGCTAAAGATGATTTTGCAAAGAATGATTCCTCAGATAATAACCAACCAGCTGACACACCGCCAAAGTTACCATATTTTTTACTCACTGCTAATGCCGAATTACCATCCCTGCGAATGTTACCTGTAATAAAATATTTATTGTTGTAATTATAACTTAGTCGTGAAAAATAAGAAAGAAATACTCTTTCGCCCAAACTATTACCTGTTGCAGCTATATTTCCCCAACCACCTTGGTAGTATTGAAAAAAATTATCGGAAGCAACCGTTGCCCTTGCACCCCACGATGAGCGTTTAATTTTCTCAATTTCCGAACCTGCTAAGATAGAAACGTTATGATTTTTAGAAAATTGGGTGTCAAATCGAAGCGTATTTGTCCATGATTCGATTTGTCGCAAACTGGAAATATTCGTTGCTGAACCTTGAGAACTATATGAATCGGAGCCCAAATCAGGACTGCCATAAACATAATCTTGTTGGTCAAGTCTATCGATAGCATAAAGCGATTTAATTTCCAGTTGTTTTACAGGATTAAGTGTTATCGAAAAATTCCCATTAAAATGACTATTTTCTGAATTATTGGAAGTGAGCCCAAACAATGAAACCGGATTATAAAGAGGAATATTAGCAGTATTGTTACCCTTGCCTAAAGTTCCGTTACTGGCAGGATTTACATTATAACTGCCATCGGCATTGTAAGCTAAAACATTGGGTGGCAACACCAATGCCAAACGTGTTAAACCGGTAGTTGTCATCGATTCGCCCGGCAAACTGCCAGAATCGAACGATTTATTGGAATTGATGCTGTAGTTACCACCACCACCAATTTTCAACCAAGATGTTACTTTATTATCAAGATTGAAACGAACACTTTTACGATTAAACTCATTACCAACCAAAAACCCTTCCTGATTTGAATAATTTGCCGAAAAATAATAACTTGCTTTATCAGTAGCGCCCGAAACACTTGCCGTATGGTTATGCGAAACTGCAGTGCGGTAAATCAAATCACGCCAATTGGTATCAATCAATGATCCATCTGCACGGTACGAAAGGGCATAAGCGTTAGGGTCATTGCGATTTAGAATTGCATTTCGGTTGGCAATTGCTTCATTCTTTATGTCAGTATATTGCTGTGCGCCTAACACTTCTGGTAAACGAACAGCATTTGAAACTCCCACCCACCCATCGTAAGTAGTAGTTAATTTACCCTTTTTGCCTTGTTTAGTGGTAATCAGAATTACTCCAGCAGATGCTCGTGATCCGTAAATAGCAGTCGAAGCTGCGTCTTTAAGAATATCAACTGATTCAATATCCGCTGGATTAATATCACTTAATGGATTATTAGAAGCACGAGTTGAAGAAATATTGCCTGTTAAAACAGGAATTCCATCAACAACCACCAATGGATAAGAACTTAGGGAAATGGAGTTTATCCCTCTGACTCTTACTACTGCCGGTGCATTTAATACGCCAGTAGGAATAGAAATACTTACACCTGCTGATTTTCCTTGCAATGCCTGTTCGAAACTTTGCACAGGTGAATCTTTCAAATCATCTCCTTTCACAGATGAAATGGAGCCGGTAAACTCTCGTTTTTTCTGGGTACCATAACCAACTACAAGTACTTCATTTAGACGATTTACATCCTCTACAAGGTAAATTTTTGTGGGTTCTGTATCATAAACTTCAACCTCCTGACTTTTGTAACCAACAGCTGTAATTGTCAATGATACAGGAAGTGATTTTACATTTAAATGATAATTTCCATTGGCATCGGAAATTGTACTTACCGAATGCCCTTTGACCTTAATAACAGCTCCGATTAATGTGTTTTTTGTGTTTTCTTCAATTATTTGTCCGCTTATTGCCTGCTGAGCAAAAACCGAAATTGACGCAAAAAACGTAAATAAAATTCCTAAAACAAGCTTGCTTGCCTGTAACCTGGGAAACGATAAATTGTTTCCGGAAAATAATAATAATAGTTTTCTCATACATTTTTTTGATTGTAGTAAGAGTTTTTTGATCAGTTTGCCGACGGAGAAAAATACTCTAACTTTTGATTTTAATACTTTAAATTAAACACCTTTGAATAAAAAAAACAGTTGCCAATAATCGGCAACTGTTTTAATTTTAATAAAATACATTACAGACCGATTCAATTTCTTTTGAAATTGCAGCAGCAGCACATATTCATATTTTTTGTTGAAAGTTTCATACTTTATATTTGTAAATTTTGATTATGCAAAAGTAATGGACAAAAATTGATTTTGAAATACCTTCAAAACGGTAATTCTATACCTAAATCAGGGTATTTTACATGTTTTTACTAGTTTATATATTGATAAATAACCATATATAAGATATTATAAGACCAAATGAGCAAATATGAATGACTGAATTTTTCTGACAAACACATTATACAAATTTAAAATCTATTATAAGTTCAATCCCTATTTCTGCCCACATTCGTAATATTATCTCCAAAAATAATGGCATTTACTAACACACGTGATGTTGCATCCCATATGCCACGGAATGTTGGATCTTCAGCAAAAAGCACAACACGTCCATTTTCGGAGTTGCTTACCAACAATGAAGCTGACGATTTAAGTTTCTTTAAATTGTCATCCGAAATATAACCGTTGAGCAATGGATTTTCGGTATAAACCGCAACAGTGGAATAAGGAGACTTGGACGGTTTAAAGAATATTGATGACTCACGAATTACAGGAAGTTTAGCTGACGTAAAACCAAATCCAAGCGGATGTGTGATATCAATACTAGTCTCAAAAATAGATGTAGGAATTCTTTTAGTGGCTTCATTTTCTTCTGCCAATGCGTAAGGAATTCGTTGAATTATTTTTGTTGAATCACTTTTTTCACTTACCAGTTTTTCAGTTACAATTCCATTGTCAATAGCCCATTTTGAGGCTGAATTAAACGTAATAAGCGTACCACCATTATCAACCCAAACTTTCAATTTTTCAGCTAATGGCTTGCCATAATCACCACCAACTAAAATAATTCTATTAAATTCGTTATAATCAATACGGCGTACATTAGTTAACTCAGCACGAACTAATGGATATTGAAGTTTTTGGTCGAAAAGATGCCAAACTTCACCCACTTCGGACGATGAAGTTCCTGTTCCTGACAAAACTAAAACTTCAGGCTTTTCTAGTTTTTTGAAACTACTGCTGCCCAAGTCAATGCCTTTCAGACTGTAACCTGTTGAAACAGGAATAATCTCAACATTATCACTCGTGCTCACTTCTTTTAATGTTTCGAATAGTTCATCCGAAGATATTTTTTGTCCCTGAACAGGAATAAGCAAACTACCATAAGAAAAATCTTTTGACCCATTTTCAACAACATTGGTAAATGGTTTGAATGTAGTTTTTACTAAAACATCCTTTGAGAGCAGTTTAAGAAGTGATTTTGATACTTTTGAATCTCTATAGTCAATTAAATAAGCATAATCCGATTTTTGAAGTGGGTTTACTGTTTTAATTGGCAACGATTCCACTTTTGCACCTTTTGTTGACTGTAGAGTTTCGGTGTACGACAAACCGCTTGAGTATGCCACAGAGAAACCGGCACCATAACCTAATGCTAATGCATCTTTATAATCTTTTTTACTGTCGAAAATAATTTTTACTAATGCGCTATTTGGTTGCCCTACAGGAATAATATAGGATTTTCCTTTTTCATATTTTACTCCATTAAGAGTTACTTCGGCGTTATTTTGGTAAACATCCAAACGGTGGCGAAGCAACAGATTAATGAAATTCTCCAATCGGGTATTATCATAAGAATCACCAATGATATAAGATTTAACAGCCTCTTTATCGGTTTTGTAAACCGTATAATATTGCTCTTGTAATTTGAATAACTGGTCTTTATTTCCAATAGCAGCATCCACCGTAGCCAAGCTGGCTGTAAGTTGATTTAGAATTGTATGTGCAAAAGTCAATGGGCCATTTTCCGATTGTTGTATAATTCCACGTGAAGATCCCTGTTCAAACAGAATTCCCACACCACCATTATAATCAGGATAAGTTGAACCAAAATTTGGATTTTTGTTGTCATACGACTCTTTTGTATAATAAAAAGAACCTATATTATTTAATGCTTTCGCATAATAATCGCCAAAGAGTTTATTGATTTGATAGGTCAATTGTGGTACGTAAGGGCTTTCGTTACCATTCGGGTTGGTTGGTTCGAAAAAGAAAGTACTGTTAGTTCCCATTTCGTGATGATCTACCTGAACGTGAGGCAACCAACTTTGGTAAAAGTTAACACGCGCTTTACTTTCAGGATTTACAAGATTAACCCAATCACGATTCAGGTCGAACCAATAATGATTTCCACGACCACCAGGCCACGCTTCTGTATGTTCTCGGTCTACTTGCGAATCGTTAATAATATTCAGACTTAAATTTGAATTTACCCACGAAGCAAAACGTTCGTGTCCATCGGGATTGCGCAATGGATCTATTAAATAGACTCCATCTTTCAATTCGTTTTTCAGATTTTCATTTTCGGCAGCAACCAAATAATAAGCTGAAAGTAATGCTGCTTCGGCTCCTGATGCTTCGTTACCATGAACATTATAACCTAAAAAAACGATCAAGGGTGAACTGCTTAATTTTTCACCGGCACGAACCTTTGCACGTTCGCTTTGAATTTGATCAAGTTTTTTTAGATTTTCGGGTGATGATACTATCAAAATTTTGATTTTTCGACCTTCATTTGTTTTTCCAATTTCTATAATCTTGGTTCTATCGGAAAGCGATGCTAATTTCTCAAAATACTCATTTACACGAGCATGTTCTGTTATTCTTGTCCCAATTTCATAGCCCAAAAACTGCTCAGGCGATGGAATTTGAGGGCTGAATTTGATTTCTTTACTATAATAATAAGCGGTCTTCTCAGCCGAAACATTGTTTGTAATAAAAAACAATGCTATTAAAATTGCAAGACTAATATTTTTAATTGATTTCATATTGTTTTTTTTA
>JBMOHG010000099.1:0-9229 GCA_049317965.1 Paludibacter sp. | reverse complement strand
ATGAGGAGTCAGTGCGACACCAAATGGAAATTATGAAATAAATCTCGTATTGTATTGTAAATTCTATTGAAAATCAAAAAGTTGTTTCGTTAAAACTTCAATTTAAATATTTTCCTCTCAAATATAGTATTCTGTCAAGTCAACTAATCCGTTTTTTAGGGCATATTTGATTAGTTCTTGAATATTGTTCAGTTCCAGTTTACGGAAAATATTTTTTCGGTGAGTGTTGATGGTGTGATGACTAAGGCAACGCAAATCGGCAATTTCTTTTGCTGTTTTACCCTGTGTAAATTGAAGTACAAGTTCCAGTTCGGTAATAGTAAGCAAGTTTCGCTTTACAGAAATATCCTTTTTACGGTTATGGCCATCCATAATTATTTGAATTGCCTCACTACAATAGTATTTCTTGCCAGTAATTGTGGTGAGAATAGCGGTTGCAATTTCATCGTAATCATCTGTTTTAAGCACAAAATTTGCTTTGCCAAATGAGGTAGTAAGTGTTTTTATGAATGTTTCCTCTGCTAAATCAGCAATGAATAGCCAGCTAGAAGTTGGGAAACATACAGATAGCACTGTAACCTCTTCAAGATGATCGATTGCCAGACTTTCAAAATCAATAATTACAACAGCATTGCTATTCGATAACAACGTACTGTGTAATTCGTGCTTTGATTTGGCAAATAAAATTATAGGAGACTTAATTTGATCGTGAATGATGCACTTTAAGCCCAAACGGTAAACATCGTTATTTACAGCAATAATAAAAGTACCTTCTTCCATAAATTCAAATTTGTGTTTTCGGACTTCATTAATTCCATTGCAAAGTTCATACTATTTTTAGGTATATGAAATACCTTTATTGTAGTATTTACATACCCTAAATTAGGTATATAAACTATTTCTAGGTCTACCTTTTTAAATAAGCATTAAAATAATGTTTGAATGCAGGTGTTTGTAAATCACTGCAAATAATGGACAGAAATGTCAAATCAAAAAGTAATGTTTATTACAATTCTCTCAACATCCAAATCGTACAAGCATGATGTCCTGAGTTTCCGAGCGGGGTGTCGGTAATGTTAAATCCAGCCTTTTCGTACATACTTATTGCTTTCACTAGTTCAGGAAAACTCTCCAAATACAATTGCGTATATCCAATTTCTTTTGCAGAATTGATTACAATTTGTAACAACAACTTACCAATTCCTTTACCTCTTGATTCTTTTGTTAAGTAAAACTTCACCAATTCTGCGCATCCAATAGGCAATCCTTCGGTAGGGAACAATCCACAACCGCCCCAAATTTTACCATTCTCTTCCACAACCCAATAAGCAGATTTTTCCCTTCGAAACAATTCATATAAATGATTTGTAGTGGGGTCATCATAAACAGTTCCGGGTTTATTAATTTTGAATTCACGAAAAACTTTTCGGATAAGTTCTGCCAATAACTCATTATCCTTCTCTTCTAATTGTCTTATATTTATCGACATAATATAAAGTCAGAAAGGATGACCAAAAAGTTATCCCTTCATTGATTGTAGTTGAAAAATTTTATCGGTTAGCTTGTATTCGTCTAACAGCGCTAATTAATTTATCAATTTCATCGGTTGTGTTGTAAAACGAAAATGATGGACGTACTGTGGCTTCCACTCCTAAACGACGAAGTGCTGGTTGAGCACAATGATGACCGGCACGTAAAGCAATTCCAGCATCTTTATCAAGCAATCGACCAACTTCGGGTGTCGGTACATCTTTCAAAACAAATGATACCACACTTACACGATTCCGGGGATTCCCTATCAATCGTAATCCGTTGATTTTAGCTAAATTTTCGCGGGCATATTCAGTCAGGAAATGTTCATATTTGGAAATATTAATCAGTCCTATGTGATTTACATATTCTAATGCTGCACCTAGTCCCACTGCATCTGCGACATTGGGCGTACCGGCTTCAAAGCGTGCTGGTGATCCGTTGAAAATCGTTTCTTCGATGGTAACATCCTGTATCATATTACCTCCACCTTGCCAGGGAGGCATTATTTCCAGTAATTCCTTTTTACCATAAACAACTCCTATTCCGTTTGGTGCATAAATTTTATGACCAGAGAATACAAAGAAGTCGCAACCCAATTCCTGTACATCAACCGGAGTATGAGCCACCGATTGAGCACCATCAATGAGTACGCGTGCTCCATAACGTTTAGCCATTTCTATCATTGTTTTTATTGGCAGAATAGTTCCAAAAGTATTGTTAACCTGTCCGATAGAAACGATTTTAGTACGTGGTGACAATAGACGTTCATATTCTTCAAGAATAATTTCGCCATTATCATTGATGGGAATTACCAGTAATTTTGCTTTTTTCTCTTTTGCTAATTGTTGCCAAGGCACAATATTGGCATGATGATCTAGGGTTGAAATAATGATTTCATCACCTTCCTGAATGTATTTTCGTCCGTAAGTTTGTGTTACGAGGTTAATACCTTCGGTTGTTCCACGAACAAAAATAATTTCGTCGGTGCTCGAAGCATTGATAAAATCCTTTACTTTTCCACGTGCATCTTCGTAAGCATCCGTCGAACGGGCTGCTAACGTATGTGCTGCTCGGTGAATATTAGAATTATCCTGCTGATAAAAACGTGTCAGTGTATTAATTACATGTGCTGGTTTTTGGGTAGTAGCAGCATTGTCGAACCAAACTAGGTCTTTTCCGTTCACTTTTTGATGAAGTATAGGAAAATCTTTACGAATAGATTGTACATCAAATATATCACGATTATTATAACTGAATTCCTGATTTCGTAAAAACGAATAGTCGGAATAAGTATTGTCGGCAAACTGAAGCTGAGCAGCTGTAGATAAATCGTCATGTTTTGCAGGTTGCTCGAAGTCAGGGAAAAACAATTTACCTAACTCATTGGTATATGGAAAGCCCTCCGAAACTGAAGGTAGTGCAAAACCCTCATAACCCACATTTCCCAATGGTGATTGCAAGTTGGGAAACGAAGCAAAAACACTTTCCAGATTGATGTCATCGGGAATTACCTGACTTGCTGCCTGACGAATTTCTTCCGGGCAAAATTCACTTGCTATTTCCCTTAAACGGTTTATATCGAAGCCCCCTAAATCCCCCAAGGGAGACTCAAAGTTAGTATTACTATTGTTTAACTCTAACATAATAGATTTTTTTATATGCTGACCTTGTCTTTAAGCCCCCTTTAGGGGTTGGGGGTCATTTTTCAGTTTTGCGGTTTTGATAATCGTGATAATAACCCACTTCCACATTTTCCAATACAGCAATGGCATCATCTGTCAACGAAGCAAGCGAGAAGTATTTTGTCAATAAATAAGAAGCAACTCCAAATTTATCCAATCCCATTAAGCGTGCTGAAAGACTTGGTGCAATTTCACCCGGAATACCTGATTGATGCAATCCTACAATTCCTTGTTCAACTTCACCGGTACGTACCAAAATAAAGCTGGTAGTTCCAACACCACGATTGGTCAGATATTGACCTTTAATTTCAACTTTATCGCTTGGAATAATCGGAACACCACGCCATGTAATAACCGGAACTCCAAAAATATTGGATGTTACAGGTGGCACACCCCGCCATGTACATTCACGTTCAAAAGCAGCTATGGCACGTGGATGAGCCAAAAAGAATGAAGGTGCTTTCCAAACAAGCGATAGCAATTCATCTAAATCGTCGGGGGTAGGTGCTCCATAACGAGTACTGATTCTATAACCCGGTTCAACACTTGAAAGCAAACCAAAATGCACATTGTTAATCAGTTCCCACTCCTGACGTTCCTTGATGCTTTCGATGCTTAGACGCATTTGTTGCTCCAATTGGTTGTACGGATTGTTGTACAAATCGGAAACACGTGTATGTACACGAACAACTGTCTGTAAAGTATTCAGGGAATATTCACGTGGAGATTCTTCGTAGTCAATATACGTTTCAGGAATAATATTGTCTTCTTCATGCCCAGAAACCAAATCGATGTGTTTTTCGCCATGCGTATTTACTGTGGCTTTCAAACGCAAATGTTCGTCAACGGCTTTTTGGAATTGCTCACGGAAATTCGGAACTTCTTTAATTATACTTTCCAGTTCGGTGCTGTTGAGGGTAAAAAACACACCCGGAGTAATGGTACGAACAGTTACTGACGAATGTTTGTCCGAAATAATATCTGCTTCGCCAAAATATTCACCTTCCGACAATAAAGCAATACGCAGGTTTTCACCATGAGTTCCTTTACTAAGAATTTCAACTTGACCTTTGGCAACAATAAAAAATTTCTGACGGTCTTTACCTTCTTTTATCAAGTTTCCACCCAATTCCACTTGTTCAATCTGGAATTTCTTTGCCAATCGATTCACAATATCCTCGTCGATATGCGAAAACAACGGAATACGGCGAAATGATTCAATACGGAAAGCAGGAACACCTTCAAGGAATTCCACTTCAATCCGTTCAGCTCTTTTCAACTCAACTTTTGTACGATTTACTCTGTATGTTCCTGAATCAACTTGAACCCAAGGCAAAAGTTTCAGTAACAAACGTGGAGTAATTGAACCCATCTGCGGAGCAGTTTTGGTGGTAGTTGCCAATTGTCTGGCAGTGGCAGTGGTTATACTGCGCTGTAAATCATTTTTTGCCATAATCTTTTTTGAGTTATTTTTTAGTTATTTGCCAGTGGCATAATTTTTAATTAATTTAAATATTCATATTCCCAATCCATCACTGAACGAACTGACAATTGCTTTCGATTGTAAAATCCGTGAACCCGGAGGCACAGAATTTGTAAGCCACACATTACCACCAATAATTGAATCACGTCCAATGGTTATTCTACCCAAAATACTTGTATTGGCATACACCACCACATTATCTTCAAGTATTGGGTGGCGTGGAGTATTGAGTGGATTACCTTTTTCATCCAGCGTAAAACTTTTAGCTCCAAGTGTTACACCCTGATAAAGTTTAACACGATTTCCAATAATACTTGTTTCGCCTATTACAACTCCTGTACCGTGGTCGATAGTGAAATACTCACCAATTTTTGCTCCGGGATGAATATCTATTCCTGTTTCGGAATGAGCTAACTCGGTTATTACACGTGGAATAACAGGCACACCCAGTTTTAATAATTCGTGTGCAATGCGGTAATTAAATACGGCGCGAATGGTTGGATAACAGAAAATTACTTCACCATAACTTTTTGCTGCAGGATCACTATCGAATGTTGCTTTTATATCTGTAGAAACGATTCGTTTTAATTCGGGAAGTTTATTTATCAATGCCTTTGCAATATCAGATGCCAGCTTTTGTGATTCAATACATTGATCCTCTGACGCATTGAAACATAAACCATTTTGTACCTGAATGCTAAGTAGATTATATAAACGTTCCATATTCACGCCTATATGATAACCCAGTGTGTCGTTATCATTAACGGTGTCGCCATAATAACCCGGGAAAATGATAGATCTAAACAAATCAATTATTTGACCTAATTTATGTAACGACGGTAATGGCTTGTCGTGCAACGGAATGTATTTATATTCGTTTACGTCGTTACTTATTAACAGTGAAATATTTTTTTGAATAACTGATATTAATGATGCTTTCATAAGTAGTTTTATGTTTCTTTTTTTGAATTACAAGTGGTTAGAAAAGTATATTGTAATTGAAACAAATTAATGACAACTCCTAACTATTTTGTTCAAAAAGAAATTTGTTAAATCAAAATAATTCAATGGGAACTTCTGTACTAATTCCATCCTGAATATTAAAAGCCTTTAAAACAGGAATTTCATCTGCCAGCGAAACAATGAGATACAGTATATTTGGATCATAAGCCAATCGAATATCTTCAATTGAAGGACGTGAAGGTGTTTCGGGGTGACTATGATAATTAGCTATAATTTCCAAACTATCAGCACGTGCTGACCTAAAAACCTGAAACTGCTCAGCCGGATCGAATGAAAAATGATCGGGACTGTGATCAGTATTTGTCAAAGCATGTTGCTTTACAACCTCTCCCTCAATTCCAACCAACAAGCCACAAGCTTCGTTTGGTAATTCAGCGTAGGCTTGTGTCACAATGCCATCGTAAATTGATGCAGGAATTCGTATCATTTCTGAATAATTACCGTATGAGTTCCTTTTGTTGCAGCCTCAGTTATCGAAAGAACTTTGAATCCTTGCTCTGTACTACTTCTGGGAACATTTTCGAGAGGTTCACCTTCGGTAAGAAGCACTTCAAGCGTATCGCCCGATTTTAGTTTCGAGAGTTCAATTTTTGTCTTTACAAAAGTCATCGGACAATGTTCTTTTGTTATATCTAATTTGTAGTTTGCCATTTTTCTTAAATAGTAAATTGTAAATGAAAAAATCGTAAATCAAATGAAAAGGGTTTGTCCCCCGTCAGCCAGTTTCAAAAACGTAGCCACACCAAGAACTTCTTTTACTTCAGGAATCAAGTCAGATTGTTGAATTCCGAGTATGTGCATAGCCATTTCGCAAGCATAAAAATTGATACCTAACACTTTGGCTGCTTCTACTAATTCTTCGAGCGTTGCTACATTATTTTTACGCATTAAATAGCGAAATATTTTAGGGCTTATACCACCAAAATTTAACCGACTTACGGGAGCACTTTTTAAGCCACCCATAAATACGCCGAATACTTTTGGTAAAAATCCTTTTCCAACTGCACTGCGACCTTGTTTTATTTTTATTGCATCCAATCCCCAAAAGGTAAAGAATACATTTACTTCGTAACCTACTGCTGCTGCACCGGTTGCTAATGTGAATACTGCTACCAGTTTATCGAAATCGCCGCTGAAACCTATCAATGAAAGTTTTTTGGTATTCGGATCTAGTTTAATTTCTGTTGTTGCCATGATTATTAATTTAGCCCCCTAACTCCCGAAGAGAGAATAGTGAGTATTGTTGATTTAATTTTTATTAAAATAGATATTTGCTATTCAGAGTCTTAAAGTCCCCCTTCGGGGGATTTAGGGGGCTTCTTATTTCTATAACTTTCAATATCGCACACGGCTTGTTCATAATCAACCAATCCTGTAACAGTAGGGTGATTGCCACAAACCGGACAATTATCGTTATGCTTTGTTTTTATAGTTCTGAACTCCATTGTCTTAGCATTGAATGTCAACAGTCTGTTGGTAAGTAAATCGCCAACACCTGTAAGGTATTTCAAAACTTCAGCAGCTTGTATTGTGCCGAGCATTCCTGCTATTGCGCCCAACACTCCTGCCTGAGAACACGTTGGAACCGCATTAGGTGGCGGTGGCGAGTGAAACAAACACCGATAGCAAGCCGATCCGGGTACAAACGTCAATGTTTGACCATCGAAGCGAAGAATACCACCGTGCGAAAATGGTTTTTTAGCTATGACACAAGCATCATTAATCAGGAATTTTACTGGGAAATTATCAGTACCATCAACCACAAAATCGTAGTCTTGAATAATTTCCAACGCATTTTCAGCTGTCAGCAATTTTTGATAAGTTATTACCTTAACATCAGGATTAATCAGATTGATCTTTTCCTTTGCCGAAATCACTTTGGGTTTATTTACATCGGGTGTAAAATGAATAACCTGACGTTGTAAATTACTTAAATCCACCACATCGCCATCAATTATTCCAATAGTGCCAACTCCCGCAGCAGCCAGATAAAGTGCAATAGGTGCTCCAAGACCACCCGCTCCAACAATCAGTACTTTACCGTTGTTAATCTTTTCTTGTCCTTCAACTCCAACATCCTGAAGCAGAATGTGACGACTATACCTTTGTATTTGATCTTCTGTAAAATCCATAATTTTTACCCCTAACCCCTAAATGGGAATTTAGTTAGTATTGATTAATATGTTGATTCTATTTTCTTTTTAAAAGCGAATGTTTATGCAAAATAAACTTGCATCATTCCCCTTAAGGGGTTATTGTCCACCACCCATAAAATAGAGAAAATCAAGCTCATCACCATCTGAAACCTGAGTACTTTCGTAATCATCCCTATTCACAAACTGCCCATTCAATTGTATGGAAACCATGCTCGGTTGGGCAACATTATTATGTGTAATTAAATCAATTATTGATATTGGAGTATCTACTTCTTGTATTTTTCCGTTTACTGATATTTTGCTCATAATTGCTATTTTAATGACCCCCTACCCCCAATTGGGTTTTTAGACCAAGTTATTTTAATGTTTTTATTTATAATTTCTTTTACCCCGAATTTATATTAATCAAATTGATATAACTGTGTTGATAAGTATCTTTCGCCTGTATCAGGAAACACTACAACAATCGTTTTACCTTTGTTTTCAGGGCGTTTAGCTATTTGAACTGCAGCATAAGCTACAGCACCCGACGAAATTCCAATCAATAATCCTTCGTTACGTGCTAATTCACGACCGCTATTGAAAGCATCTTCATTTTGTACTTTGAAAATTTCATCAGCTACAATTGGATTATAAACCTTTGGTACGAATCCGGCACCAATTCCCTGAATTTTATGTGGTCCGGGTTTTCCACCCGATAATACAGGCGAATCAATTGGCTCAACAGCAATAACTTTTATTGCTGGATTGTATTTTTTTAATACTTCTCCTGCTCCTGTAATAGTTCCTCCGGTACCTACTCCGGCAATGAATATATCAATTTTTCCTTCCGTGTCACGCCAAATTTCTTCGGCAGTAGTTTTTCTGTGGATTTCGGGGTTTGCCTCATTCATAAATTGCTGTGGAATAAATGAATTTGGATACAGTTTTTGCAATTCATCCGCCTTCCTGATAGCTCCGCCCATACCTTCAAATCCTGGTGTTAGAACAATTTCAGCGCCTAATGCTTTGAGTAAAGTTCTACGTTCAGTACTCATACTTTCGGGCATCGTGAGAATTATTTTATACCCTTTTGAAGCTGCTACTATTGCCAATGCAATACCCGTATTACCACTTGTTGGTTCAATAATTACACCGTTTGGTTTGAGTAATCCACGCTTTTCGGCATCGGTTATTAAAGCAAATCCAATTCTGTCTTTTACACTTCGTCCCGGATTAAAAAACTCAATTTTTGCAATTAGAGGTGATTTTAATTTGTGAAGTTTTGAAAATCTAGAAAGTTCCAAAAGTGGAGTATTACCAATTAAATCGGTAATTTTTGTTGCAATTTTTGCCATAATGAATTGTTTTTA
>JBMOHG010000098.1:0-9358 GCA_049317965.1 Paludibacter sp. | reverse complement strand
TTAGTGTATTAATTCAATTATAAATATTCATAACTTTTTGATATGTCAGAATTAGCAATTATCTTTGCAACATGTTCAAATGAAAATACTGAACCTTGATTTCATAATAAAACATTAAAATATGAGAACAATAAATATTGAATTAAATAAAAATCAGTTTATTAAAATACTAAATAAACTTGACGATAATGACAAGTTAGAGATATTTAATGAGTTAAAAAAATCGCTATTTCTTAAAAGATTTAATAAATTGTTGACTTCAACAAAAACCAACAAGCTTACTTTGGAAGAAATCACCAATGAAGTTGAATCTGTAAGGTCAAAACGATATAAAAATGGAAAACAAATCATATAAAGTCATAGTTGACACCAATATCTGGATTTCATTTTTAATTGGAAAAAGTTTAAAGGGACTTCAAAATCATATTGACTCTCATTTCATTCAAATAGTTACCTGTGATGAACAGTTACAAGAACTTTCGGAGGTTTTCAAAAAACCAAAAATCAAAAAATATTTTAGCCATGAGCATATATCAGATTTTTTTGATTTATTAGATTTCTCAACTGAAAAAATCACAATATCTTCTATTAGCAATATATGCAGAGATGCAAAAGACAATTATCTGATATCTCTGGCAATTGATTCAAATGCAGATTTCTTATTAACCGGCGATTTGGATTTGTTGATTTTAAATAAAGTACAGACTACTCTCATATTAAATTATACTGACTTCGACAAAATTATAAAGAATCAACTTTAATTGCAAATATAAGTATTGACTAATTAAGTCAAACCAATTTTAATAACGTATTTTGAACGTTTCAAAATTAAGATGATATTGAATTTGCAACAAATATATGCCTTTTTGTGGCAATTCAATTGTGATTTCGGTAGAAGTTGTCTGAATTGTTTTTATTTTCCGTCCCATCATATCCATCAATAACAATTTGCTACCAACTGGTAAATTTTGGACACAAATTCCACGTGGTAATAGAGCCCAATTTACCTTGCTTTTTTGGAATTGATTAATTTCCGTATTTATATTTGTTTGAACCACAACCTGATTTGAAACCGAACCACCATTTCCAATAGGAGTGACAGTATAATAATACTTAGAACCACTCTGAAGTCCGGTTACTAAATAATTCAATACATTTCCTACAGTTTTTGGGTAACCGGAAATTGAAACCGGACCATAAACAGGTATTTGTTCTACCACTTTCAGGTAATCAATATAAACACGCTTTCCACTTATAGTTGATAAAGCTATTTTGGAAACGGCTGTTGAAATTGGCATATCTACAGTAAAATCCTGATTGGCAACCGCTGTAGTCCAAACTGCAAGTGGTTGATTGTCGAGTGTTGCTGTAATTTTAGCACCGTTATCACCCGAAAATTGCTTGCCTCTAACAGTTAAGGTAGAATTAGATTTACTTAAATCCAATGCTGGTGTAGTAATTTTACCAAAAGTTGATGCTGTGCCAAGTTTTATATTTCCACCAAGGCTGTTGTCGGTATAACCTTCTCTTAGCCATGTATTTGGCAATGCTAATGTAAAATCTTCTTCGAGCAATGTAGTTGGATTTGTTCCTGTATTTTCGATTGTAAACACATTCAAACTATAGCTCGTAGCACCCGATGATGGAGTCCAATCAGCAACGAAACCACTATTTGTAGTATTTGTAGGTGGTAAAGCTGCAAATTCATCAGTTGTTGAAGTCTTTAATTTCAATGATACCGGAGTTATACCGCCACCATAAATGGTTAGGATTGCTGATTTATCCCCCACTTCCAATGCTCTGTAATGTAAAAGAATAACACAACCGGTTTCAGCTTCCGCTTTAGTTATTGTTGTTTTGTCAACCGAAAATAAAGATGCATTCAAACCACCAACTGACAATGTCAAATCACCTGTCAAATTCATTGCCTGAAGGCTTAGAGTTGTATCTTTTGTTTGGTTATAATATACTTTTCCTAAATTAATTGTGTCATTATCATTTGGCCAATTTAAATACGGAAAAACAATATTTACATCTAATCTGAATGGAATTGTAGTACGGGTTCCCCAAATATATTCCGCTAATTTTGGATAATCAATAAAAGGGTTTCTGTTTTTTTGAATTGCGTAAACCTGTTCGTTTCGGGTCACTTCTTTCAAGCTAACCGGATCTTGTCTATGCCATTGTAATAATAACTCAATAGCCCATGGTTTAAAAACCGGATAGGTGTTTTTTTCCATCATGTTTTCAGGCTTGGTTGTATCCCATTTGTTATTATAGTGCTCATAAGCTGTTGCAATATAAAAATACGACCGGGCAAAATCTCCTTTATATTGGTCGGCAGGTTCAAAAACTGCACCTGTATAACCAACATAACTACCCGGGCCTATTTTGCTTACACCGTTGTTGTAGGTTGGAGTACCAGTTACTTTTCCCAATGGATTGTCGTTTTTAGAACTATTCGTTGGCCCATCGGCAGGATAAAGATGGTTTAAATCCTTTGCCGCACAATCGGGATGATTGATATCACATCCCCACCAGCTTTTTGGCACGGAATGCTCAATATGAATGGTTTGCCCAAAGGACACAAAAGTAGGATTTGGATTGGGAAAATAGCGTACAGAATCTGAATACATGTCAATGACAGCATTTGTTGTCAGATTTCTATCTGTACTGTAAAAACCTTCCCATGTATAACCTTTACCAGAACCGTAGCCCAAATAATGAGTTGTGTCCTGACAAATGATATTGTGGAGTTCTGTTTTGATCTTTGCTGCTTTTTTCCCTTCAGTGCTATTATAGTAGGTAACAGGAAATGTTGCATAAGCAGAAAATACTGAAACCAAGAATAAAAAATTGAGATATAAAAATCTTTTCATTAAATAAGAATACAATTAGTTTTCAGATACTTATAAATCGACTAATATAGCAATTTATAAGTTTTAATTTCTTGTTTATTTTTTATCTGTAACAAATAAATTCCTTTAGTAGACAGTTTAAGTTTTATTTCGTTTGTTTTTGGTTGTTGTGTTTGTAACTTTTTCCCTGTTAAATCAAAAACTGTAAACAATGAATTTGTGGGAAAATTATAAATTTGAACTCCATCTGATAAAACATTCCAGCGAACTGAATTGTTTTCAGTTAGTTCCACATCGTTTGTTATTCCGGTATGAACAAGAATTTGATTTGAAACTGCAGCACTATTGCCTTCGGGTTTTACGGTATAATAATAAGTAGAATCTGCTTCAAGTCCTTCAATGTTATATGATAAATTATTACCTATTGATTTTGGATAGCCTAACACAGAAACAGGTGTCTGAACCGAACCCATAGTTTCCACTTTCACGTAATCAACATAAACCCGGCTACCGGCTGCTGCAGATAAGGCAATTTTTGATAACACTCCTGACTTTGGTATACTAATGGTAAAGTCTTGGTCAGAAGCTGTTGTAGCCCAAATTGCCAATGGCAGATTGTCGATGGTAGCAGTCAGTTGTGCACCTGCGTCATTCACATATTGTTTGGCTCTTACTGTTAATACAGTTCCTGAAGAAGATAAATCGAGTGCCGGAAAAATAATTTTACCTGCACTACCACTCGAAGCCAAACGCATAAATCCGGCAGTTTGATTGTCGGAGTAACCTTCATTTGTCCAACCTGTTGGCAATCCATTTGCAAAGGCTTCTTCCAATAAGGTTTTTGGTTGAGTTACACCTTCACTTTTCAATGTGAAAACATTCAGATTGTAACTTGTAGCATTAGCAGATAATGTCCAGTTGGCTGTAAATCCGGCACTTGTTATATTATTGGCGGGCAATGCCAAAAATTCGTCTGAAGATATAACTTTTAGTTCAATATTTGTTGTTGTTATTCCACCACCCGAAATACTAAGTTGAGCAGTTTGTGTTCCTACGGTTTGCGCTTTATAATTTATTAGCAATTTGAAACCTGATTCAGCATCAGTTTTGGAAACAGTTGTATTCGCAACAGAAAAGTTTGTCGCATCAGTTCCGGTAATTGTAAGAGCTAAATTTCCGGTTAGATTGAGAGCTTTAATGAAAATTGAAGCTGTGTCGGTTTGTTGGTAACTTACTTTTCCAAAATCTACAATAGCACCATTATTTGGGGAGCTCAAATAAGGATAATTCACATTCCCATCTGGAGTAAATGGTACTGCTGTAAGTTTACCCCACACATATTCGGCCATCAATGGATAATCGATATATGGGTTTCTGTTTCCCTGAATCTTATAAACTTCGTTGTTACGGGTTATTTCTTTTTGACTTACAGGATCTTGCACACCCCATTTTAATAGTAAATCCACTGTCCATTGTTCAAAAACAGGATAAGTATTATTATCCAATTGATTCACAGAATTTCCAGTCCATAGTGTTGAATAATCTTCGTAGGCGGTTACCATGTACATGTATGCCCGCGAAAAATCACCTTTATATTCATCGGCTGGTTCCCAAGCATCAATTACACCACCAGCACGACTACTCGATTTTCCCACTTTTATAACTCCATTATTGAAAGTAGTTGTTCCATCTACCACAGCCATTGGCCAACTACCTTTTGCCGAATTGGCGGTGCTATTGGACGGTGCTAAATGCATTACATCCTGAGCAGCCTGACGACCATCACCCCACCAACTTTTGGCAAATGAATGTTCGATATTCATGCCACTTGCAGCCGAATTGCCATTGAATGCCACATGATTATTGGAATACATATCCCAAACTGTGCCATCAGTGGGCCGAACATCGGTTTTTGCAAATGCAGCCCACGTACTTCCGGCACCACTTCCATAACTTGGCACAGTAGCATTTTTGATTTTTAAATGCAATGCTGTTTTTAATTCTGCTTGTTTTTTTCCAATGGCCGAATCGTAATATCCAGCTGGAATTTGAGCAAAAACCGATATTGAAAGAATGAAAAACAGTGAAAGTGAAATAATATTTTTAATCATCAAATGTTGTTTTATTAGACAGAAAAAGAGAATCTGTAAGATTAAACTTCGCAGATTCTCTCAGTTTACAATCAATTATTCTATTTATTAACAATGAATTTTTGCAGTGATTTGCGATTGCCTGATTGCAATTGAAGCAAATACATACCATTATCTAGTTGGTTTACAGATATAGTTTTACTTATATTTAGCTGGTTAACTTCTAAAGTTTGTCCATTCAAATTGAAAATTGAATAGGTCAAATTATCTTCTTCAGATTGTATCGTCAATTCATTTTGAACTGGATTTGGTGAAACACTAAATTTAATTTTCATTTCATCAACACCCGATGTTAATGACCAACCAATTCCTTTCATTTTTCCCCATATATGTTCTGCCAATTGTGGATAATCGATAAATGGATTGCGATTTTTCTGAACACCTTCAGCTGCGTTATTTCGTGCAGTTTCTTTTGAACTTACTGGATCTAGTCTATGCCATTTGAGAAATAAGGCAACCGAATAAGTTGTAAGCCCATTATTTGAGCCATAAACTACTGTAGCACCCGAACCCCAGCTCTGACAGACACTTGCATAACAAGTAGCCATATATAAACATGTTCGAGCAATATCTCCTTTAAATTCATTTATAGGTTCAAATACTGTTCCTGAGTATTCAGCCATGCTTGAAGATCCTAGCTTTGAACCATTACCAGATGTATAGCTCGCCGAACCTACTTCACCATAAGGGTAATTTCCTCTCATTCCATTAACCTTTGTATCTGTTGGATAAACATTGAAAATATCGCTTACCATTGGAGATGCCTCACTAAACCAACTTTGAGGTGAGGTATGTTCACGATTATAATTGGTACATTCCGCACCTGAAGTACCATGATTTTCATCTGTACCATAAGTAAAATTACAATTGGAATACATATCCCATATTTTTCCGTTAGAAGGATTTATGTCAGTTTTAGAGTATGCAGTATATAAACCAGCATAAGAAGTAACACTCAGTCCATTTGATATAATCGATGACAAAGAGGTACGAAGTGCTGCATCGCTTTTGCCAATTGCTGCAGAATAATATCCTGCTTTGGGTTGTGCAATCAACAAAATTGGAACAATCAGAAAAGAAAGAAAGAAAAGTTTTTTCATAAGTGACGATATAATGTTTGAAATTATTTTTTCAAAAAAAAGCTTGCAAATGTAGGAAATTTGTTTTGATTACAAAAGACATTTCTCTTTTTTAATTATTTATTGCATAAAAATACGGTATTTGTCACTTTATTAGTTGACAATGTTACTATACTGTTATTGTTGGTAGGGGTAAAAGAAGATTTTGGCATAATTAAGAATTGTGCAAACACGTATTTGATTAGCACACCTAATAAATCTTTGGTTGGAATGAGTAGAAAAAACCTTTAAGTGTCAAGCAAATCAGTTGAAATTTAAAAGTGCTTTCAAATATATGTTTATCTGCTTTATATACAATACGAAACAAATTACATTTCAACTAAAAATTCCATTTTACTGCCAGAGTAGGACAAATCTTCCAGCTGTTAACAGCACTAAAATTACATGCCACTTCCACTTCCGAACCAACTGATAAATTTGATGAAATATTGTACCAAAGCTGAGGTTCAGTGATAAATACAAATTTGGTATTATTTGGTATAGCCAAAGGATTTCCTTTAGCATCCATAAAATTCATATTTTCTTCGCGCCAGAAATCGGCAAAGCCTGAAAAAGTAAGTTTGCGTTTAAAATAATTTAATTCCCACACACCTGTTACTTGAAAGGAAACCGGATTTTTGCCCACAATATACTTATACAAAACTTTTAGATTAGCTGTTTTACTAAAGTCATTATTGTGCCATCCATAATCCAATCCTAATAGAAAAGCATTATTTATTGTGTTTACAGCATTGTCAGGCGTTCCAAATAAACCTCCATTATACTCAATTTGAGCACTTATCGGGCTTTCTTTTCCTAACGAAAAACAACGAGCTATTTCCATATACGACATCCCGACATTTTTATTAGCATCTAAGTTATAATCATAATCCACAAAAAAGAAAGTATTGCCCCAATTGTCGGGTTTAAACATTTCGAATGTAGAAGTAATATAATTCCGATTTTTTCCTAAATCATAATGGATTTGGAAATTTTGAGCCATAATTACTATTGGAAATAAGAAAATTAATAAGATTGCACTTTTTTTCATGTTTGTTTTTTTATAATTTTGGTGCAAAAGTAATTCCTTTCGTGGTTTTTGGCAAATTTCAAATCATTAAAAAACCGATTTGAAACAATATCAAAATAAAATTCTAAGATTTCAAAATAAAAATCGGTATTTGAGAAATACATTTTTGAACAAAAAAAATGACCCACTCAAAATTTTGAGCAGGTCATTTTTTTGATTATTTTAATCTTTTTGATTATAATCTTCCCAGTTGGTATCCAGCATACTACCACTTTTCATAAATTGAGTATGCATACCAAAACAAGCGTGTAAATCAGTTGGTGTGTGGCATGGTCCTGATAATTCTAAATATCCACTTAGAATAGCTTTATATTCAGGTGCAACGCAATTTTCAATAATTTCCTCAGCACGTTGAATTGGTGATTTTCCACGCAAATCGGCTACTCCATGCTCAGTAATAATTATGTTTACAGAGTGTTCGTTTTGGTCAACATGCGATACCATTGGAACAATAGCACTGATATTGCCTTTTTTCGCTGTTGATGGAGTTGTAAAAATAGAAATGTATGCACTTCGTGTAAAATCAGCAGAACCACCAATACCATTCATCATTTTAGATCCTAACACATGGGTGCTGTTTACATTTCCAAAAATATCAGCTTCCAATGCTGTGTTTATGGTTATTAATCCCAATCGACGCGCTAATTCGGGACTATTCGACATTTCCTGCGGACGAAGAACAATTTTATCACGGAAGAATTCCAGATCTTCATAAATTTTCTCCAAAACAGGAGTTGTAATTGTCAATGAACAGCCGCTTGCAAATTTTATTTTTCCATTTCTTAATAAGTCTATCACAGAATCCTGAATTACTTCGGTGTACATTTCAAATACCGGAATATCTGGATTTTTACCTAGTGAAGCCATTACTGCGTTGGCAATATTCCCAACACCTGATTGAATTGGCAAAAACTCTTCGGGAATTCGACCCGACTTGATTTCATTTGCAAGGAAATTGGCTACATTCCGACCAATTTTATCAGTCACTTCATCTGTTGGTGTAAAACCACTTACTTCATCATCACGATAAGTATCTACAACGCACAGGATTTTGGAAGGATCAACTTTTACAAACGGAACTCCCATTCTGTCGGAAGGCGTTAAAAGGGTCATTGGCAAACGATGGGGTGGATCTAGTGGTTCAAAAATATCATGAAAACCACGTAATTCTTTAGGATGTTTATGGTTCCATTCCACAATAATATGATCGGCCAAATGAGCAATAGTAGGAGATATTCCAACACCAGTTGTCAAAATTAATTCTCCATCGGCAGTAATATCACAAACTTCAATAATGGCAAATTTTGGTTTTGGCATAAATCCAAATCGCAAATGTGGGGCAATTGACGACAAATGCATATCGAAATAGGGTGCACGTTCGGCATTTAAAGCCGAACGTAAGTCTTTGTTCGACTGGTAAGGCGTGCGGAATAAAATGGCATTGGCACGTGCCAAAGCTCCATCTAACGAATCGCCGGTAGATGCTCCGGTATACATTCCAATCTTGAATTCTTTACCTTCGGCATGAAAAGCTTCAGCGCGTTTTGCTATTGCAGTTGGAACATCTTTTGGGCATCCTGCAGGTGTAAATCCACTGAACCCAACGATGTCGCCATCGTTTACATAACTAGCTGCCTCTTCGGCAGTCACAAATTTATACGTTTGTTGCATAAGAAATTAATTTACAATTGACAAGCACAAAACTTACAATTGATTGTATTTGAATATATTATATTATTTATTGGAGTGAAAGTCAGATAAATTGTTGATTTTTCTATTTGACCGCAAAATTACCTATTTTTTTTTGATTGACATTGTATTTTCAGGACTAATTACAGAAAAATTTCATTAATTGAAAATAACAAAAAAAACGAAGGAAATTGGCAACCAAAAACATTTTTTAATCTCAATAATCCAAAATTCAATACCAAATAAATCGGTAAATCAAAAAAAAATGTAGATATTTGCAATTGAAAATTGAATGAATAAATATGCAACATCAGATTTGAAAATTTGAAAATAATCTAATTTGAAAATGCAACTTAGCAATCATTAATTTGAATTGAATGTTTCATGAAATTGCAACATAAAGTAAGAGTTAATGTTATAATACAATATTGAACTTTATAAATATTTATTTAT
>JBMOHG010000097.1:0-9406 GCA_049317965.1 Paludibacter sp. | reverse complement strand
TAGTATCACTTTTACTGATAGAACTTATGCATACACTGAAATTGTTTGGAATGCCTTTCTGATTGTATTAATTTTGAACCATAGAAAGAAAAAAATACAAACAATTTAAAAATGTAAAATTATGAAAACGACTTATTTTATTTTATCAGTAATCCTTTCATTGGGATTAGTATCGTGTAATGATGCAGTTGCAGCTACAGATTTGGAAAGTTCTTATGGTGCATCGGAAGAAAACAACAACGCTTTAGAATCTATTGTATTCACATCGGACACGGCATTGTTGCCACAAAGCGAAAAAGATGGATTAGTATTAATGCGAGAAGAAGAGAAATTAGCTGGCGATGTATATGCCTATTTTTACGAAAAATATGCTTTGCGCCCTTTCACTAATATCAATAAGAGCGAAGTGCGACATTCTGATGCTGTTTTGAGTCTTCTTAACTATTTTGGACTGGAAGATCCAAAAATAAATGAGGCTGGTAAATTCAAAAATCCAGATATTCAAGCACTTTACAATAAGCTTACAGCAGCTGGTTCTACTGCTGAACTAGCTTTGGCAACTGGTGCTTTTATAGAAGAGTATGATATAGCCGACTTGAGAAAACTGATTGCAACATCACAAAACGACGACATCAAAGCAGTGTATGCCAATCTATTAAATGGATCGTACAACCACATCAAAGCATTTACTAGAGTGCTTTCGGGCAGGGGAATTACCTACAGTCCAAAAATACTATCAGCACAAGAATTGAACGAAATTCTTGCCAAGTAAATGATGCTAAAAAAACACTCCTGATTTCGGCAATGGATGCACCCAACGCCGAAAACAGGAATAGTGAAGAAAAAGTAGCATTTTACTGATAGAAATTTAGCTTTTACTGAATCTGTTTTTTTGTATTACAGTCATTCCGTATTTTTATATCCAAATAAAACACAAAATAACCACCAACAAATAAAAACCATGAGAGTAAGAAAAAACATTGCTACCAGCGAGGACGGATTTCTATTTAATCCAACAACAGGTGATTCGTTTTCGACGAATGCTATAGGTGCAGAAATAGTATTGTTAATGAAAAAAGATATTCCAATGACAGAAGTTGTGGATACTATATGCGGTAAATACGACGTAGATAAAGGTCTTTTTGAGCGCGACCTCGAAGAATTTGGTTTGCAACTTAAAGATTTCAGTATTTTGGAGTAATAATAGCAAACAAAAAATTAGTTAACAACAATAATGTTAAAAATGAAATTTACAATCTCTAGATAAATTAGCAAATATAACATCACTCATCTTAAGTATTGCTTGGAACAAGTCCAAAAATTGTAGTGCTTTGGATTAATATAATCACAAAATGAATCAAAAAAGAAAAATAGTTATAGGCGTTACCGGTTTAAATGCAATCGACAGTCCGGGGCCAGGTGTAGCAGTGATACGTGCATTACGAGATTGTAAAGATTTTGATGTGCGAATTATTGGACTTTCGTACGAATCGCTTGAGCCAGGCATTTACATGCACGATATTGTTGATAAAACATACCAAATACCTTACCCAACAGCAGGCACCGACAGCTTAATTAATCGCTTGAAATACATTCATGAAATTGAAAATTTGGAGGTTATTATTCCCAATTTTGATGCAGAACTTTTCAATTTCATCAAACTGAGAGAAACACTCAAATCTATTGGAATTGCTACCTTTATGCCCGATTTGGAACAATTTGAGGCACGCGACAAAGTGAAGTTATTGGAATTTGGAAAAAAGCATGATTTTTATGTTCCCAAAGATAAAATTATTCATGAATTTAGGGAGTTAAAAAAAATTGAAGAAAACTTTGAATTCCCCATCGTTGTAAAAGGTAAATTTTATGATGCGATAATTGCAAATTCAATGGAACAAGCTGAAAAAGCATTTTATAAAATACAGTCTAAATGGGGTTTGCCAATAATTATTCAGGAATTTATTAAAGGAACAGAGATAAATATTGCAGCATTGGGCGATGGTGAAGGTAACACAATAAGTGTAATACCCATGCGAAAACTCTACATTACCGATAAAGGAAAAGCTTGGGCTGGAATTACGCTCGACGATGAAAGTTTTATTGAATTAGCACGTAAATTTATAAAAGCTACTAAATGGCGAGGTGGTTGCGAACTAGAAGTAATGCTCACTTCAGATGGGAAACCTTACATAATGGAAGTAAATCCACGATTCCCTGCATGGATATATTTAACTGCTGCAGCAGGGCAAAATCAACCGGCATCATTGGTAAAAATGGCACTAGGCGAAAAGGTTGAACCATTTATTGACTACGAGATTGGCAAAATATTTATCCGGTATGCTTGGGATTTGATATCCGACATTCGTGAGTTTCAGAAGATTTCGGGGAACGGGGAACTTTAGAGTCAACCCCAAACCCCTAAAGGGGATAAAAAGAAAGAGCCCCTAAAGGGGAATTATGCAAGTTCTTTCCACATGTTTTTATCAATAAGTAAATATTAAGCAAATTAAAAAAAATCAATACTAACTAAAATTCCCCCTTTTCGGGGGATTAAAAGGGGCTACATAATCATGGAAAAAGTAAGATACGAAAGACCGTTTATTATAAAAATGAATGCAGGTCTAATGAATAAATTTGGAACAAAGACAGAAAACGAACCAGTTACACACATCGAAAGTGTTCCTGTAAAAAGCATGTTGAGCGAATACGGATCACCCTTATTTGTAATTTCGGAAAAACAAATTCGCCGCAATTATCAAAATGCAACCCGAATTTTCAAAACCCGTTATCCAAAAGTTCAGTTTGCATGGTCGTATAAAACCAATTATATGAACGCTGTATGTCGAATTTTTCATCAAGAAGGCTCTTGGGGTGAAGTTGTTTCGGGATTTGAATACGACAAAGCATTAGGAAACGGCGTTCCGGGAAATAAAATCATTTTTAACGGACCTGATAAAAGTGAAGAGGATTTGATAAAAGCTGCAAAAAATAATTCGTTAATTCATATTGATCATTACGATGAACTTTATACGTTGATTCGATTGAGCGAAGAAAATAATTTAAAACCAAGGGTAGCTATTAGGGTAAATATGGACACAGGTATTTATCCTAAATGGGACAGATTTGGATTTAATTTTGAAAATGGACAAGCATGGAATGCTTTAACTCGCATTATCAATTCTGAAAACCTCGAACTTGTTGGTATTCATTGCCATATAGGTACATTTATGCTTTCGCCCAGTGCTTACGCAATAGCTGCACGTAACCTTTGCGAATTGGCCTGGACTGCTAAAGAACGTTTCGGAAAAATGGTTCAATACATTGATTTAGGAGGTGGCTTTCCTTCTACCAATACCTTAAAAGGAGCATATCTACCTGGAACAGACACCGTTCCGTCCATCGACCAATTTGCAGATGCTATTACCGATGTAATTCTTGGTTATGGATTCAAACAAGATGAACTGCCGTTGCTGATTCTAGAAACTGGACGAGCTTTGATTGACGATGCCGGTTATTTGCTGGGAACTGTGCTGGCTACCAAACGTTTGTCGGATGGAAGACGGGCTACAATTATGGATTTCGGATTGAATTCGTTGTTTACCTCATTGTGGTACGATCATAAAATTAGTCCTGCACAAAAGCTCGGTAATCAAACTGAAGAGATGGTAATGTTTGGACCTCTATGCATGAACATTGATATAGTGCGGGAAAGTATTACAATGCCGATGCTCCAAAAAGGCGATCAGGTAGTAGTTCATAAAGTAGGTGCTTACAATATGACGCAGTGGATGCAATTTATTACTTTGCGACCAAATATTGTTCTGATTGACAATGATAACAATACCCACGTGATTCGCAAAGCCGAAAATATGGAGTATGTTCAACAGTTGGAAGAAGTACCAGAACATTTGAAATAAACCCAAAATCCAAGTAAGAAATATGTGCTTGAAATTTGAAAGTCTGGAATGTTAGCATTCCGGCTTTTAAGTATTAAATAAAAAATTACAAAGACCACAAAAAATGCAATTTAAGACGACTTTAAATACATTACGTAACGAAATTTTTCCCGGAATCTTGAACAGTTATTCCATCATATTTTTTCTCGACAATAAGATTTTGGCGGGAACAATTATGTTAGTAACCTTTTTCAATTTTTGGGCAGGATTTAGTGGACTAATGGCCGTGATATTTACACTTTTAATTGGTCATTCAATGCATTTTGATAAACTCACACTTCGAAGCGGATTGTATAGTTTCAATGCTTTGCTCGCAGGTATTGGCATGGGAACATTTTTCGACCCCGGATTTGTATATTTTAGTTTGCTCGCTTTAGCCACGCTCTTAACGTTCTTATTATCAGTAGCCATGAGTGGGTGGTTTTACACTTACAAGATCCCATTTTTGAGTATTCCTTTTGTTATTGCTTTTTGGTTTGTAGTTCTGCCGTCATCCCATTTTCAAAATCTAGGACTAACACAAAGAAATATATTCTGGATAAACGAAATGTATGCCGTCGGTGGTAATAATTTACTGCAGTTTTTTCAAACTATTGACTCATTTCAAATAAATAAACTGGTCGACATATATTTAAGGTCTTTAAGTTCAATTTTTTTTCAAAATAATTTGATTGCTGGCCTGTTAATTACATTTGCATTGCTCTATAGCTCTCGCATTATGTTATCATTGTCGATTATCGGATTTTTGTCAGCATATTTTTTTGCACAATTTACCGGTTCTGAAACTGCAAGTATCAATTATTATAATATTGGAGCCAATTATATGATGGTGGCATTTGCGATAGGTGGTTTTTTTATTATTCCGTCCAAACTATCGTATTTATGGACAGTTTTATTAATCCCGCTTACGTCATTGGTACTACTTTTCTTTTATAAATTATTGGGATTTATTCAATTACCAGTTTTTTCACTGCCTTTTTCGTTTGTTACTATTTTATTTATTTATTTTCTGCAATTACGTAGCAAAGCAAAAAATCTTATTATTACACCTTTGCAACAGAATTCACCCGAAAAAAATCTTTATTCGTACAACAACAACAAAGAAAGATTGGCAGGACTTTATTATTTCCCCATACACCTGCCATTAATGGGGCAATGGACAGTAACACAAGCACATGACGGTAATATTACACACAAAGGAGAATGGGGAAAAGCTTTCGACTTTATGATTACAGACAGTAAAGCTAAAACATACCGCAACGATGGATACCAACTATCGGATTATTACTGCTATAACAAACCTGTATTTGCACCTGCTGATGGATTTATTGAATTAATTATCGATAATATTGAAGACAACAAAATTGGTAGTGTAAACACCACTAATAACTGGGGCAATAGTATAGTTATCAGACATGCTACTGGATTGTACAGTCAAATTTCGCACTTACGAAAAGATACCTTTAAAGTAGCCAAAGGTGACTTTGTGAAACGTGGCGATTTAATAGCACATTGCGGAAATTCGGGTCGATCGCCCGAACCACATGTGCATTTTCAAATACAAACCACTCCTATGTTGGGATCAAAAACCATCGATTATCCTTTCGCATATTATTTCAAACAAAATAACACAAATGATGTATTGATGCAATTTAAGAAACCAGAAAATGGAGATATAGTTACTACTGTTTCATCTGACGCATTTCTGTACAATGCATTTAACATACTGCCCGACAATTCATTGGAAATGAAATTCAGCATAAATGAGCTTCCCGAAAAAACCGAAAACTGGGACACATATACCGATGCGTACAATCAAAAATACATATATTGCGCCGAAACTAATTCATCTGCTTATTATGTAAATGATGGATTTATGTTTTATTTTACAGCATTTTATGGAAATAAAAAATCTTTGCTATATTATTTTTATTTATCCGCCTATAAAATATATTTGGGAAACAATACTAAAATTGAAATAGTTGATTCACTTCCATTAAATCTTATAAATAAAGCCAAAACCGCTGTTTGGCTGCACGATTTCATTGCACCATTTCATACATTTATGAAAGTAAAGTTTGATTCGAGTATTTTAATTTCTGAAAATTCTTTGGGAGCGGGTTATACTAAATTTGCATCAGCTATCAATTTTAATTTAAATGGTAAATTATCAAAAGTCAGTAACAGCGTGATTACGATTACCGAAAACGGAATAATGGAATTCGAGTACTTATCTGAAAAAACAAAAATAAAAGCTAAATGTACAAACTATTAATAATATTTCTTTTTATCTCGCTACCTTTTTATGCCCAGAAAAGTTATAACTTTTCGTCTATCGATAGTTTGAGCTACAATTATTATATAAATGGAAACTGGGAGAAGCTATTTGAAATAAGCAAAGTCGCAGAACTCAACAATATTAATTTCAAGTTCTTACAACAAAGAGTTGGTTATGCCTATTTTTTGAAGGGTGATTATTTTTCAGCACAATATCACTACGAAAAAGCATTGAAATTTGATGAGTATGATGTCGATACACGTACTTACTTATATTATTGCGGTTTATTTACAAGTAACTTTGCCAATGCCCGGTTTCACGCCAATAAATTGACATTAAAGAATCAGGAGGCTATTCATTTTAAACCCTTTGCATTGATAAGTCTTCTGGATTTTGAATATAATTACAAAGCCAATAATAGTAATACCCGAAGTAGCCCCAATTATATGCGTGGGGGTGTTGGTACCAATTTTAATTCCAAATTAAATCTATATCAGTCAATGTCTACTTATTCGCAAGTTATTGAAACCTATAGTATAAAACAAGACGAATACTTTGCATTAATGGGTTGGACTGTAAGCCCACATTTGGTAATAAATGCAGCTTATCATTATATCAATGCACAAATTGACAGTGCTATATATACATCCAACTACATAGGTAACTTAGGATTTATCAAACTTTCATCCACTTTTAATCGGTTTGACGTTGGATTTTCGGGTTCAATGCTTAATAATTATAGCGGTTATACTAGTCAGATAGGCTTACAAGCAGGAGTTCAATTGCCGGGTAAAGCAAACATATATCTGCAAAGTTCGTTATATACATTAACAGATTCAACCAGCAACAGGATTGTATTTTCACAGTCGATAGGCGGATTAGTTTTCAAAAAGCTTTGGATAAAAGGAAGTGTAACACTTGGAAACCTGAAAAATTACACTGATAATAATGGATTATATGTGTATAACTCTATTGATCCAACCATTTTTCGGACGGCACTTAGCACTTTCTGGAAGTTATCGCCAAATTTAACCCTATTTGGAAATTACACTTATGATATTAAAAATATAACCAACATAAATACAAATTATAATCAACATTCATTTTCAACAGGAATAATATGGAACATCTAAAAAAAATCATGCTGATTGCCTCATTTGCAATGCTCATAAACGGAGCGATGAGTCAAAGTCAAACTGCTATCCAAACAGCATTTAGCAGAAGTTACGAATCGGAGCAGGCAAAGAAATACAACCAAGCCATTAACGATTTGAAGCCTATATACAAAGCGGATGGTTATTTTGTTAATATCCGAATGGGATGGTTGTATTATATGGCAAAACAATATTCAGAATCTATTAAGTATTATAATATTGCCATTGCATTAAAACCTTATGCAATAGAAGCTCGATTTGGGTGTGTGAAACCTCTTAGCGCCATCGAAAGTTGGAATAGCGTACGCACACATTATATGCAAATACTAAAAATTGACCCTCAAAATACGGTAGCAAACTATTGGCTAGGTGTAGTTTATTATAATCGAAAAGACTACAATAATGCTTTAAAGCATTTCGAAAAAGTAGTAAATCTTTATCCTTTGGATTATGATTCTTTGGTTATGCTGGCATGGACAAAATTTTATTTGGGCAAATTATCAGAAGCAAAAGTGCTTTTCAACCAAGCATTGTTGATACGTCCCAGTGATAGTTCGGCATCGGAGGGATTGAAGTTAATTAAGTAAATTCTCTATTTTTTCTCTCAAATCGTTACTCATAATTTATGCTTGATAAACAAAGAATAAGTCTTCCTGATACCACCAAAGGAATAGCAGTACTCCTTATGATACAGGTTCATATCATGGAACTCTTTGCTAAACAAGAGATTTACGATAGTTCGAGGGGAAGTATCTCTTTGTTTTTTGGAGGCATACCGGCAGCACCAATTTTTTTGCTATTGATGGGGTATTTTTTGGCTTATAGCAAAAAAAGGCCTACAGAAATAGCATTACGCGGAGTGCGACTATTTTTTGGAGGTTTACTTTTAAATATTGGACTAAACCTTAATTTACTATATAAAATATTTTACGAAAATTGGAATCTTAATCCTTTACACTATGTTTTTGGTGCTGATATATTGACATTGGCAGGCTTAAGTCTTTTGTGTTTTGCAATTATTCAAAAAATTACTACAAACAGATATTTTATCTACTTTGGTTTGGCAATCGTTATAGCATTAGCATCTCATTTCATTTATCCAAATCAATTTGAGGATCACTCACTCCGCTATATATTTTCATTTTTTGTTGGTGGAACGTCGTGGTCATTTTTTCCGTTAGTTCCTTGGTTATCATTTCCTCTATTAGGTTTTGGAATTAAATTATTAAATGACAAATTGGTGATTACTGCATTATTAAATAAATCATGGAGTAAATATATTATTGCAACTTTAACGTTAATACTTGTCCTAACACTAAACATTGCTATAACAATTACTAATAATTTAGCCGAATATTATCATTTTGATTTCTTATTTTTCCTATGGAGTATTTCCTTCATTATCTGCTGGTTATATTTGCTGTATTACATCGAAAAAAAATTTCGGAAAACATTGGTCGTTCATTATTTACAATTTCTGGGTAAAAATGTAACTGTAGTTTATGTTATTCAATGGTTAATAATTGGCAACTTAGCAACTACGTTTTATAAATCGAAAGAATTTGACCAATGGGCGCTTTGGGTTTTATTTATCACCATTGCTGCCAGCTCTTTAACCTACCTTTGGGTCAAATTACGAACATTTATAGTAAAGAAATATTTTCATTAAACTGATATTTATACTTTAATTTTATTTGAAAATAAACATTTATTGCAAATAAAACGTTTAGAAATAACCAAATAAAATTAAAGTATTAACTCTTAAAATTAAAAGAAAATGAAAGCATTAAAACTTATTGGTATCGGACTTTTAGTTGTAGTTGCGATACTGCTAATTATTGCATTATTTATTCCAAAAGATTTTGCTTATGAAAAATCAATTACAATTAATGCGCCTATTGATAGTGTATGGCAAAATACCAACAGCCTTACCGGATTGGATAAATGGAGTCCATGGAATGACCATGACCCAATTATGAAAAAAGAAATGGTTGGTGTCGACGGTACAATTGGAGCAA
>JBMOHG010000096.1:0-9461 GCA_049317965.1 Paludibacter sp. | reverse complement strand
TTTTTTCTTCTTTTTCTTTATAACAAACTGCATCTTAAAGCCCCTTTAGGGGTTTGGGGCAGAAATATTGTCAAGGGTATTACTTTCCAAAAAGAACTTTGTGAATAGTGCTAAAAAATACTTGCTCATCAATTGGTTTAGGTATATATGCTTCAAATCCGTGAGCCAGAACAGTTTCTCTATCAGAAGTCATTGCACTGGCTGTAATTGCAATTATAGGTATATGAGTCAATTTCGAGTTATTTCTAATTGTTTTAAAAGCTTGAATTCCATCAACTCCAGGTAATGCAATATCCATCAGTATTAAATTGGGAATAAACTTTTTGGCTTGGGATACAGCCTGAATACCATCAATAGCTTCTACAACCTCAAATTTATTGTCCAATAAAGCCTTGACAGTTATCATATTGTCCGGATTATCTTCAACAATTAAAACAACAGGCTTTCCATCTATCATTCTATCTACATAATTCACTTCAACATCTTTTTCGAATAGATTTGCAACCGAGTTCAACAATTCGATTCTATTTACATCGCCCTTTTGAATTAGTTGATGTACATTATTGCGTTTTAATAATTTAAGTTCATCCTTTGTTATGTGTTTAGCAGTCAAAATTAATACCGGAATATAAGCTGTTTTTTCTGCATCTCTTATGGTTTGCAACACCTGAAAACCATCAATTACAGGCATCATTAAATCTAAAATTATGGCATCGGGTATGGTAACCTCAATAATGTCTAACGCTTGCCTTCCATCGCGTGCAACAATTATTTTGTAACCACTTTCTTCCATAAAATCTTTTATTTGGATAATGGCCGGTTCACTATCTTCAACTAATAAGATTGTTTTTCTCAAATTATTAATTATTGGCAAGGTTTTATTTATTGGGCTTATTATCACATCTTCTACTTGATGAACTTTTGTATTTTTATCGCCTGAAAATCTCAAGGGTAATGACAATTTAAATACGGATCCATTGCCTTCAATACTGCTTACAGTAATAGTTCCACCTAATAAAAACGCATATTTCTTTGCAATTGCCAGTCCAAGTCCTGTTCCGCCATACCTGCGCGATGTACTACCATCTGCCTGACGGAATTCGTCAAAAATGTGTATCATGTTTTTTTCCGAAATTCCAATTCCTGTATCAGAAATAGAAATACAAATGTTATCATCGCTTACTACAGAACTAATTTCAACACTTCCAGTATCAGTAAATTTTACGGCATTAGCAATCAAATTCTGCAATATGTGACGGCATTTAGCTGAATCACTATACAACTGAATATCTTGTTGATTTTCAGCATGAATTAGTTTTATATTTTTTTCATCCGACTGAGGTTTTATCATTTCTACAATCTCAGAAAGCAAATTATTTATATTAAAAGTAGATATTTCAACCTCTTCTCTACCAGCTTCTATGCGCGAAATATCCAGTATATCGTTAATAAGTGACAGTAAATGTTTTCCATTTCTTTCAATCACTTCCAAATAACTGTATTCGTCTTCGGGAATTTTATCGGCAAGTCGACGATTTAAAACGCCCGAAAGCGCAATTACAGAGTTAAGTGGTGTGCGTAACTCATGACTCATATTTGATAAAAAGTTGGTTTTTAACCTACTTGCTTCGTTGAGTTGAATTTTTTGAGCCTCTAATTCCCTATTTTGTTCAATTAACTCAGTCGATTGCGATTCGAGCTGAGTTTTCTGGGTTTCAAGTTCTAAATTTTGGGCTGCTTGTAATACTGAAAAATCCTTGATTCTGCGGAAATTCAACACGCCTTCAATCCTGGCATTCAGTGTATTATAAATATTATTAATCAACAGATTAGACAAATCGGTATAATTACGAACACTTGCAAGAGAAATAATAGCAACAACTTCGGAATTTGAAAAAATGGGGATAGTAATGATTTCACGGGGAATGATTTTCCCACTTACAGTATGATAAACAAAACGTGTTTCTAAAGGTATATTCTTCACCGTTTGTATTTTGCGTGACCTAAGTACCGAGCCAAATTCACCCTCGAATCCATCTGCCGAAAACTCAATTTTCGCACTATCACCCGACAAACCTATTGATTCATAATGAATAAACTTTTTCTTATCGTTACTTAACAAATATACAGCCGCCATTTGAGAATTGGTATATTCCGAAAGGATAGGAAGTAATGACTGAAAAAATTTATGAGCTTCATTTTCTAATAACATTTGTGTAGATATGTTTGAAGCTTTTTCGCTCATTTCATTGTTTAACTGTATATTATCCAGCATCGAATTAAATGAACCACTTAAAGTACCAAATTCGTTTTTTGAATGAATTTCGCATCGAGCATTTATATCACCATCATAAAACCGCTTTATTGCATTATTTAGTTCAACCATTGGAGTACGAATACTCCCCAACAAAAATAGTCCGATAATGATGGTCAAAAATAAAATGGCAACTACAATTAAGGTTAATTGCATTCTTAAATCTTCTTTAATCTTAATAGAATTGGAATATAATAAATCGCCTTTATTAATTGCAAAATTGTCAATTTTACTGATAATTTTCATCATTTTTTCACGTAAAATGCCCACTTTTCCTGCGGGAAGAAGACTTGCTTTTACTTCTTCTAATCGACCTGATAGGGCCAATTTAGTATTTTCATCGCGTGCAACTTTCCATATTATAAATGCTTTTTGAGCTTCATCCACATCTATATGTGGACCCAAATATAAATCATTGATTATTTTAAATTGCTCTATTGCATCCAGTTCGGCAATCTGCATAAGCTCAATAGATGCTTGCCTTTCTTTGGCATCGTCTGCTAACATTAAATCTCTGGTACTCAAACGCATTTTCAGAATATCAGCTTCAAGTGCACCAATTGCCCTTCGCACTTTTAGTGGATGATTATATATAGTATCGGTTTGTTGATGAATTTTATTTGCTTGTATGTACGACACAATTCCCAGCGTTGCAACCAATATCAATATAGTACAAAAACCAATCATTAATTGGGTTCCAATTTTTAAATCTTTGAATTTCATAATATTATCATTTTTAAGTTTTAAAAAATATCTCATATCCGCATTTATCAATTGAAAAAAATTATTATTATTGAAATTAATTCTACATTACTAAAAATGAAAAAGTTTTTGATTGACGATAGTAATTTCACATCCTTGCCATTTATTCCGATTTATCGGAAGGGGCTTGGGGCAGCAATACATCAATTTTAACCGCCCCTAAATCCCCTTAAGGGGACTTGAAGCTAGTATTGATTTGCTGCATTTTACTTTATTATCTTTTTTTCTTTTTTTCTTTATAACATACTGCGTCTTAAGCCCCTTCAGGGGTTTGGGGCGCTATATTTAATTATAACGGTCGATAAATGGCCGAAAATGGAAAAACTTCAATGGCTTTTTGTTGTGATAAAAAATCTCTTTCAGTTTCACCGGTAATCAAATAACCATTTGTGGTCAGACTTTTATTGATTTTATTAAGAATTAATTTTCTAAATTGCGGTTTATAATAAAATAATAAATTTGCACAAATTACTAAATCAAAGTCACCAAAGATGCTATCTGTAGGACTATTGTGTTGATTATCCAACAAGTCGAAAACCGAGAAATCGATATTTTGTTTTAACTCGGGTTTAATTCTAAACAATTCACCTTCCTTTATAAACCATTCATTCAAATGCCTTAATGAAATATTGTTTAATGATGATTTGTCAAAAACACCATTTCGTGCAATCTCAATTTGCTTTTCGGATTGATCTGTTGCAAAAATACGGAATTTAATTGGCTCACCTTCGAGGTTTTTAAATTGATTTAAAAGTATTGCCAAACTATAAGTTTCTTGTCCTGCTGCACAAGCTGCCGACCAGATTCGTATTTCTTTTTGTTTCGAATTTGTCTTTTCCAACATAATTATTGGAATTAATATTTTTTCAATCACCGAAAATGTAAGTGGATTTCGAAAAAACTCACTGTAACTAATCTGCAATGATGATAAGAAGGCGGCTGCTTCTTCGTTATTATCTACCAAAGTATATAGATAGTAATCAACTGAATTACAATAGACTTCATCGATTCTTCTTTGTATGGAATTGAGCAAAAAAGATTCATTATATTTTGAAACATCCACACCAAGGGTTAGATTCAAAGTGTCGATTAATTTCTTGTTGATTTCTTTCATCTTTAGGTTGTTAAGGTATGGATTATATCAAATTAAGAAATTAGTTTGGTCAATCTTTCTTCAAAAAAAATTAAATAGTTTATATTTGACGATGGCAATTTAACATCCCCTTCAGGGGCTTGGGGCGGGTAAATCATCAATTAGAACCGCCCCTAAATCCCCTAAATGGGACTTGTATTTACAACCGATATGGTGAATTAATTACAAATAATACTATTCTATTTTAAAAGTAAACATTTTAAAATATCAAATACTAAATCCATTATTTTATCTTACTATCAAATACTTTTCCGGCTTTCCTGAATTTTTCAGCAATTCATTTATTTCTTTTTTTAATTCAATCATTTTAAGCTCCCGCCCAATAGTAATATCATTAAAATGAATCAGTTCCTTCATTTTTTTATCCAATGCAAGTTCAGTTTGTTTTTTGTCGGTTATGTCACGTGCAAAGCTTACAACACCTTCAATTTTACCCGAAACATAGATGGGCGAAGTATTAACATGCCAAATTAATATTTTGTTATCTTGTTTTTTAAATCTGAACTCGTAAGTACAACTTTCACCATTAATAGTTCTAAAAAAAACATCATTCATCATCTCTAAATCCTCAGGAAGAACGAGTGGTGCAAATGAATTCCCTACCCAGTCATCTGGATTTAATTCGGTAGTTTTCACGGCCATTTGATTCATAAACACAAAGTTACCATCTTTGTCTAATGTCCAGATTAAATCATTTGAATAATTAATCATTGTGCGGTATTTATCCTCACTAGCAATTAGAGCATCTTCAGCCAATTTCTGTTGAGTAATATCTTCCAGCAACAAATGCCGCGCATTGGAACCCATTATTGGAGCCGATGTCGATGATATTTTAACATAAACCTTTTCTCCATTTTTCTTTTTATGCAACGAAATACCATCAGTTTTAACGCCTTTTCTGGTCTTTTCAATTGAGTCAAAGAATGTTGGTAGTTCCTCATCTGGATGTAACTCTGCAACAGTCATTTTGAGGAATTCCTCTCTACTATATCCATAAAAATCCAAGGCTGTTTTATTCACTTCGAGTACCGACAAATTTTGAATGTCGTAAATAATCATAGGTTGTGGATTTTCTGCAAATAAAACACGGTATTTTCGTTCATTTTCACGTAACGACTCTTCAGCTTTTCTGCGCTGCGAAATGTCGCGGGTTACTCCTTGTATATAAATAGGAGCTTGATTCTCATCGCGTATTATTGACACATTCATTTCAGCCCAAAATGTGCTACCGTCGGCTCTATAATGTTCTACTTCAATAATTTTGGTTCTTTTTTTATCAGAAATTGTATCCTTGGAAAATTCTTCATTAAAAAGCGAATATAATTTTTCAACTGATGCTGGAGTGAATTTTTCTTCAACTGACCGTTTAATATGTCTTTCTACCGATTCTCCAATCAATTTTTCTACTGACGAACTTATGAACTTCATATTAAATTGCATATCAGTTAACCAAACCACATCCGAAATATTTTCGGTAATCTGGCGATACTTAAATTCACTTTCAATGAGGTCTTCCTCTGCTAATTTACGTAGTTGAATATTTACCAACATTTGAGCAAATACCTTTAAAAGGTCTTTTTCTATGTCGGAATATACATGATGTTGTTTAACAGAATCTAATCCTACAAAGCCAATACACTTTTCATTCATCATCATTGGAACCGTCAAAAGACTTTTTATACCTTGTGGCTCTAGCCATTCTCTTACAATATTGTGTTTTAGAGACACTACATCCGGGATATAAATCCCCTCTCCTTTTTGGTTAATTTCCGGCCACTCCAACATTTCGGATATAGGCACTAATCTCAAATTATCAATTTGTGGTTCAATACCTACATCGCACCACTCGTAAGTATTATTTGCTGTTTGATTTTCAAAGTCATATTCAAATATATAACTTCTATCTGCGCCTACAAACAAACCTAATTCGCGCAATGCAGTATTAATTTCAATTTCGATTTTATCTAACGGAAGATTGATAAAAGATGAAGATATGTTTACAAGTAATTGTTGAAATTTGGAATAATATTTCAATTTTAGTTCTACTTCATATCTTTCATTAATATCTTGTACTGAAGTTCGAATGCCGCTGATTTTCCCATTTGAGGATTTAAGAATTTTATCCATCTGTAAAACAGGAACTTTAGTCCCATCTTTTCGGACAAATAATCTTTCGTAAGGTATGGAATTTATAACACCTTTCTTTAATTTATCTAAGGTTATTTTCCTTGACAAATCTGGTTGCGAAAATAATTCCCAGATATATTTGTCTTGAATTTCTTCAAAAGTATAGCCAAGTATTTTTAAATCGGTTTGATTCATACGCACTATACGACCATTAATATCTATTTCGTGATAACCAACAGGCGCATTTTCAAATAAATCTCTAAACGTTTCTTTTGTTTCAAAATCATCATTATCAATCGACTGAATAAATTCATCATTTGGATTCTCAAAACATGATAGTAACTGTAAATGTGACTTTTCTAATTCCTGAATAAGGCGATTAACTTCTTCAATTTCTTTAATCGAATTAGATTTTGAAATTACCTTCCTCAAGTCTTCGATGGTATTTTCGTAAAAATGCAAATTGTAATCTGATTGCTTATTGTTATTCTCCATATACTCCAAGTGTAGTAAATAATCTATCTGAGAAATTTAATTAATGAAATATCTATCAAGATAATGCCTAAATTATTCAGTTTAATGTACTGTATAGCTTGCAAATATAATAATAATTGTGTTGGAATGATTGTAATTTACATTTTATTTTATTCAATATGTTTTTAAACAGATTATTTTGTTTCATTTTGTAGTAATTTCTCTAGTTTGAAACATCCTAATTTAATATAATCACGACAGCTATTGGTTGAATTACTTTTTTAGATGTCATCATCAAAAGAGATTCTGAACCTGATATCATATTTATTTATCAAACAAAGTATTATCACAAAAAAGCGATACAATAAATGCAAAATTAAGATATGCATTTTTTGTATCGCTTATATAAACCTTTTAATATAATATAATTATGCTTTTAGTAACCAATTTCTAAAAGCAATTCCACAAGCAGTATTATCTACAGCAATGGTCTGATTTGAAATGATTTGATCTGTATTCTTTTTGCTATTTAGAGTAATCTCTGTTAATTTATTTTCAGATAAACTTCTGTTCTTATCATCTTTAACCTCCGCATTTTCTGTTAATAATTGAACGGTAGTTTGAGCTATTGTATTGAGCAAATCATATCCTTCAGTTATGTAAACTGAGATTGAGTTTATATTTGGATTCCATCTTTTAGCATATAGGGAACCATTAATAATTGGACGCATTTTCACTAACCCTGTGTTAACATTATATCCGGAAAGTAACAAATCAGATGTTTTTTGATTGAAACGAGAAATAATGTTTAACGCTGAAGCTCTGTTTATTTCAAGCCCTTCATTTAACAATTCATCAATAATATTTTCAGCATTCATGCTTCCTTTTTCTATAATTTCGGCATAGTAATCGTGAGGTTCTTGTGAATGTTGATTTTTTCGCAACCAAGCCTTTAATACCTTTATCATAAAACTAATACAGTTAATTATTCAACTCTAACCTTATATTCACCAACTTAATCTTTAAATGTGAGGTGGAATAAACTTCCACCTCTACATTTTTCTAGAGCTCAAAAGTTCCTTTTAACTTTATAGAACCATAAGCCACTTTTAAGGTATAGATTCCACTATCCCAACCTTCAACATTTACTAACAATTCACTTGAAATATTGGTATCAACTGCATCTTGATAAACAATGTAACCGTTTCCATCCAAAATTGTAACTTGAGCAACGCCCACCGGATTAAGGAAATTAACACTTAATTCTGTTTCGACAACACTTGCCCATACTGCAATGCGTATTGGGGCTCTTGATGGACGAGGATAAGTTGTAGAATTTGGATCATCGTCTCTTTTTAGTGGAACATCATCCGCCAAAACCGACTGAACAGGAAGGAAGCAAACTAACAACATTAAAAAACTAACGAGTAAAGAATTTAACTTTTTCATAAAAAATTGAATTTTGAAGTGATACCTTATGATTTTTGGAAAGTGAAAACCACCAACCTTTGTGCTGCTAAATTAGACATAGCTAGCTATGTCTCCAAATTTTTCGGGAAAAATAATCTGGACAAGCCGTTTTTTAATCTACTGATTATGTGATTATTATGGCTGGACAATTAAAAATAATCTGGACAGAGAAAATTTCTTTCAAAAAAACGCAAAAAAATGATGCTTTTTGAGAGATGCAAATTCCGGAAAATGAATTTTGAGCAATTATTTTCCTTCTACTAAGTCTTCGAGAAGGTTGTCCAGTTCTTTGGCATTTTTTAGGTTCATTTTCTGAACCAACCTTTGTTTTAGTTTATACAAACTGTCTTGTTTGTAGTCGAGTAGTAGCAGTACTTCGGGTGTAGGAACATGTAACAAAAAAAGGCAACACCAGGTAATTTCTTTGTGGGTAATATCGGGATAATTTGTTTTTAATGTTGAAACAAGATTATTGAAAGTGTGATTCATCAATTGTTCGAATACCTCCCAATTGTTTAGATGAAGACATGAATTATACAAATCTTTGTCCATAATTTCGCGTTGTGCAAAAGTGGCTTTTTTATGTTCAAGTTCTTGCTTCGATTTTGCATCCTCAATTTTTTGAATTAAACTCTCACGTAGTAAGGTTTGCTTGATACTCAGTTGTTGTTCCACTTGTTCTAATTCTTTTTCCTTACCTTTATTTCTGATGCGCAACCTGAAAAATGTAAATAAACTTACAATAATAATTATTGGAAGTATCCAGCCTAAAACGATTAGGTATTTTTTTGTTTTACCTGCTTTCTGAGTTGTTTGGTGAATTCCTTCCAACACCGAAGTCTTTGTTTGTGATTCAATTATTCGAACAGAATCGGTACATGACTGGAAACTGGTCATATAACTTGCCATCAATTTAAAGTCACCTTTTTTATAGGCTGTATTTGCCAATAAACGATAACACTCGCGTTGCGTATAAAAGTTTGAAGGATGTTTTAACGCCAAAGTTGCATACACATAAACAGAATCGTATTGTGATGTAGTAAAAAATAAATCGGCCAATGTGTAACATCTAATAGCATATTCAAAACCAACATAAGGGTAATTCATACTTTTCCTTAAATAACTTTGTGCAGAATCATATTTTAAATTCGAAAAATAATT
>JBMOHG010000095.1:0-9462 GCA_049317965.1 Paludibacter sp. | reverse complement strand
GTTTATGCTGTAAAAATCAATGTTATAAATGATGGTTTTTTAAAAATTGGAATGTACGGTACAGTTCAATTTAATTGACAATTGATAATTGACAATTAAACGCGATGGAAATAAATAAAAACATCCCCGATATAGCAATTCATTGCTCCTCATTAAGTAAGAATTACAAAAAAGTTGAAGCTATAAAAAATATTAGTTTTGATGTTGAACGCGGCGAAATATTTGGAATAATTGGGCCGGATGGTGCGGGAAAAACAACTCTTTTTCGGATTCTGACCACATTGATTTTGGCTGATAATGGAATCGCAAGTATCGATGGATTTGATGTGGTAAATCAATATAAAGATATACGTAAAATTGTTGGTTATATGCCCGGCAGATTTTCTTTGTATCAGGATTTAACTGTGGAAGAGAATCTTAACTTTTTCGCAACTGTTTTCAACACCACAATTGAAGAAAACTATGAATTAATTAAAGATATTTACCAACAAATTGAGCCATTCAAAACACGTAGGGCGGGAAAACTTTCGGGTGGTATGAAACAAAAGCTGGCATTGAGTTGTGCTCTGATTCACAAACCCAGTGTACTGTTTTTAGATGAACCAACAACCGGTGTTGACCCTGTATCGAGAAAGGAATTTTGGGGAATGCTTAAAAAATTAAAAGCTCAGGGCATTACAATTCTGGTTTCGACACCTTATATGGATGAAGCTACTTTATGTGATCGTATTGCACTGATTAAAAATGGAGAGTTTCTCAAAATTGATACTCCAAAAAGCATTGTGAGTCAATATGAAAACAAACTTTGGTCGGTTGAAAGTGATAATATGCACAAACTTTTGATAGATTTGCGAGCTAATGAAATGACCACAAATTGCTTTGCTTTTGGAGATAAGCACCATGTTTCTGTTGATAATGAAAAGTTGACAGTTGATTTTTTGAGAAATTATCTTCAACAAAACAATCATACCAACATACAGATTAGTGAAATAGAACCGACAATTGAAGATTGTTTTATGCAATTATCCCAAAACTAATCAAATAAAAGCCATGAACGAAATGATTGAAAATCTCAGCAATAAAAAAGTTATTATTGCCGAACATCTTACCAAGAAGTTCGGGAACTTTACTGCTGTGGATAATATCTCGTTTGAAGTTGAAAAAGGTGAAATATTCGGATTCCTCGGTGCTAACGGCGCAGGAAAAACTACTGCCATGCGTATGCTTTGTGGACTAAGTATTCCTACAAGTGGAAAAGGTGTGGTGGCTGGTTATGATATTAATCATCAAACCGAAATGGTGAAGAAAAGTATTGGATACATGAGTCAGAAGTTTTCACTTTACGATGATTTGAAGGTTTGGGAAAATATTGAACTTTTTGGCGGTATTTATGGCATGAAGGACAATGAGATTAAGGCGAAAACTGATGAACTGATGCAAATCCTGAATTTCGAGAATGAACGAAATAAATTGGTAGGTTCTTTACCATTAGGATTTAAGCAAAAGTTGGCCTTTTCAGTTTCGATATTTCATAATCCGAAAGTGGTTTTTTTAGATGAACCAACAGGCGGTGTTGACCCTATTACGCGTCGTCAGTTTTGGGAATTGATTTACGAAGCAACAGCAAAGGGTATCACCGTTTTTGTAACAACACATTATATGGATGAAGCCGAATACTGTGACCGTGTTTCCATTATGGTGGATGGTAGAATTGAAGCATTAGATTCGCCAAAAAACCTTAAAAAACAATTTCAGGCAAAAAATATGGACGAAGTTTTTCAACAATTAGCAAGAAAAGCGAAGAGAGTTGATAGTTAGCAGTTTGCAGTCTGCAGTCTGGGTTTGAAAGTTTACAATAACTTGTACAAAAAAGATCGACATTTTGTGGCAATAAACAGGGGGTAGATTAATTTAGAAACCAACAAATTAACGTTAGAGCTGCTTCAATATCGGTTGATTGTCAGGAATTAATAAAGAGGTTGATTAGCATTATAAAATCTTCGAAAAATAACAATAAGAAAAACTCAATTTAAGATAATAGTTTGTCAACTATCAACTGATAACTGTCAATTATCAACTATCTATGAAACAATTATATTCCTTTATTCGAAAAGAATTTTATCATATTTTACGTGATAAACCTACTATGATGATTTTACTTGGTATTCCAATAATTCAAATTATTTTATTTGGATTTGCGCTAACAACCGAAGTTAAAAACACACAGGTAGCCGTTTTAGTGCCAACTAACGATGAGGTTACAAGCCGTATAATTGAAAAATTGAATGCAAGTGCTTATTTTGAAGTGGTAAAAGAGATACATTCAAATGATGAAATACAGACAACATTCAGAGATGCCAAAGCAAAATTGGTAGTGGTTTTTGATGATCATTTTTCTGAAAATCTTCGTCACAATGGAAAAGCAAATATTCAACTGATTGCGGATGCAACAGACCCTAATGCAGCCACTTCATTTACTTTTTATGCGACAAATATTATTGCGTCGTACCAACAGGAATTGATGGGGGAGACTAAAAACCCATACCAGATAACACCTGAAGTGAAAATGTTGTATAATCCACAAATGATAGGCGCTTTTAATTTTGTACCGGGAGTTCTGGGGATGATTATGCTTCTGATTTGCGCCATGATGACATCTATTGCCATAGTTAGAGAAAAGGAGATGGGAACTATGGAAATATTATTGGTATCGCCCATGAAACCAATTTACACCATTTTATCAAAAATAACACCTTATTTTGTGCTTTCGTGTGTCAATTTTGCGACCATAATGTTACTTTCGGTATATGTGCTAAAAGTGCCAATTGCCGGAAGTTTTATAAGTTTAGTAGCTGTGTCATTATTGTATATTTTTGTTTCATTATCGCTGGGATTACTGGTTTCGACCCTTACCAATTCACAACAAGCAGCTATGTTAATTTCTGGAATGGGGCTTATGATACCGGTTATGCTGCTTTCGGGAATGATTTTTCCGGTAGAAAATATGCCAATTCCCCTCCAATGGTTTTCCGATATTGTACCGGCAAAATGGTATATTTCAGCCGTTAAAACCATTATGATTAAAGGACTTGGAATCACGGCAGTATTAAAGGAAGTCGGGATTCTCAGTTTAATGAGCGTTGTTTTAGTCGGCGTAAGTTTGAAAAAATTTAAAGTCAGATTAGAGTAGAAATAATAAAAGTATTTTTAAATCAGTCTATTTAAAAACATATATTAATAGGGCATTTAATCAATCAGAATATTTTAATACTGTTTTTGCTTAATTATAATACATAATTATTAAGTAAAACATTACTAAACAGCATTTTAAAATCATCAAATTTTCAAATTTTCAAATTAATACACTTAAGTATTATGGCAATTTTCTATGTACCAAATATCGCATTGGGCAATTTTCTACCAGAAGAAGAATCTCAACATGCTGTGAAAGTATTACGGCTTCAAGTGGGTGATACTATTGATTTGGTGGACGGAATAGGTGGGTTTTATAAAGCAAAAATTACAAATCCACACCCAAAACGCTGTAGTTTTGATATTTTTGAAACTATACCAGAATATGGAAAACGTAATTATAAATTACATATAGCCATTGCCCCTACAAAAAATATTGAACGATTAGAATGGTTTATCGAAAAAGTTACTGAAATTGGTATTGATGAAATTACTCCTATAGTTTGTCGCTATTCCGAACGAAAAATTATTAAAAGTGAGCGACTTGAAAAAATCATTATTTCGGCATCTAAGCAATCGGAAAAAGCATATTTTCCTACATTAAATCCAATTTGTACATTTAATGATTTAATCAAAAACCATCAAGCACAATCAAAACTTATTGCTCATTGTTATGAGGATGACAAAAAACTCTTGCAAAATGAAATTATAAAATCTACAGATATTTTAATTTTGATTGGACCTGAAGGTGATTTCAGCAGAGAAGAGGTTGAGAAAGCAATTTCTGCTGGCTACAAACCTATTTCATTAGGCGAAAGCAGATTGCGTACCGAAACAGCAGGAATAGTCGCTTGTTGTACTACCGCAATTATAAATCAATGATGGTCATTGTAATTTTCAGAAAATAAAATCTTGAATTATGTTAAGTTGGATTTGGCGTATTGAATTATTTATAAACCATTGATTCATTTCATTTTCAAATTAACTCATTTTCAAATTTTCAAATTAACTTTAAACTTGGTCAATCTACATATTCCAAATGGAAATTTTCACCATCGAAAACTCCGTAAGAAAAAATTCCAACGAAGTCGCCCAATATTACAACGCGCTTATTGTCTTTTAATTGCAAGTCCAAAGCCAAGTGACGATGACCAAAAATCAAAAAGTCTACATCGTGATTTTCGAGATATTTCTTAGCAAAAACAACTAAGTTTTCGTTTTCTTCACCTTGAAATTTATTCTCAATATTTATGAGTTTTCCTCTATTCTTTTTCGACCACCAATAACCAAATTCCTGTCCCCATTGTGCCGGCACGTAGCGAAATAATTTTTGAGCTAGCGGACTATGAAAAATTTTACGAATGATTTGAAAACCCTTGTTTTCGGCATAAAGACCATCGCCATGAGCTAAGAAAAAACGTTTATTGCCAATTTGGACTGTTGTTTCTTCACGATGAATAATCAGGCCGATTTCATTTTCCAAATACCCAAATGTCCAGATATCATGATTTCCGGTAAAGAAATGAATTTCAATTCCCGTATCGGTCAATTCAGCAAGTTTACCCAAAAACCGAACAAATCCTTTAGGAACAACCGTTCGATATTCGTACCAAAAATCAAAAATATCACCCAATAAGTAGATAGAAGTTGCATCTTTTTTTACAAAGTCAAGCCAATCCACTAACTTTTTTTCGTGAGCACGCCGGTCTTTTATCAACAACGAACCCAAATGGGCATCGGAAACAAAATAAATCATTTAGTAAATGGTTAGTTTATAGTAAAATATACGTATTATTTAGCCAGTTTGTTTTAAAGAAAACCTAATTCAAGTTGTGCTTCCTCACTCATCATTTCTTTATCCCATGCAGGTTCAAAAACTATTTGAACATCAACACTTTCAACACCTTCAACACTACCAACTTTCATTCGAACATCCTCTACTATAAAATCAACTGCCGGACAATTTGGAGCTGTTAAGGTCATCTCAATTACAAGATTTCCATCCTCACCCAAATCAATTTTGTAAATTAATCCCAAATCGTAAATATTCACCGGGATTTCGGGGTCGAATACCGTTTTAAGCATTCGAACTATATTTTCTTCTATTTCTAAAAATTCATTCATAATATATTTTCAATTTTGCAATTACTTGTTATTTTATAACTTCATAAACAAGCAAACCTATCAAATAGTTGAACTAACAATAATTTTTAATTGATTATTTGTATATTTATTTGTTTATCAATTCTTCTAATTGTGGATGAGCAGCTGATAATTTACCATTGATTACCACCACTGTATCTACTTTTGCTTTCAGACAAACTTTATCATCCAATTTTCGAAAAATTGTTTGATGAAACACGTATTTTATGCCTTCCTTTGTAACGTAAAGTTTTGAAACAAAGACATCTCCTGAGCGGAGTGGTGTTTTGTACGCCATTTCTATTCGTGCCACAACAGCATCAACACCTTGCTGGTGTAGTAAATCAAAACTTACATTATTTTCCAGCAAAAACTCGTGCCGTGTATGTTCTAAATAGTTCTGATATACCGAGTTATTTACAATGCCTTGTAAATCGCATTCGTAATCACGTACTTTAAATTCTAATTCGTAAATATACATATCTTTAATTTGAAAATTGTTGAATTTGAAAATTTGAAAATGGTTTTTAAAACATTGAAAATGTTAGATTTTATTTTGAAATCAATTCATTTTCATTTTTCTTTCTTATCACTGTCAATCCATCACGTAAAGGTAATAACACTTTTTCAACTCGAATATCATTGGCAATAAAATCGTTAAAGCGCATAATTTCAATTGTTTGTTTGTCATTTTGTTCGGCTGGTTTCAACACTTTGCCATCCCATAAAGTATTATCAGCCAAAATAAAACCTCCGTATTTCAACTTAGGTAAAACTGCCTCATAATAAGCTAAATATTCACGTTTATCAGCATCAATAAATACCAAATCGAAAGTTTCATCTAGTTTTTGAATTACAGTTTGTGCATCGCCAATATGTAATTGTATTTTATGTCCATGTTCGGAACCGGCAAAGTTTTGAAGAATAAAATCTTCCAACTCATCATCACATTCAATCGTATGTAAAATGCCATTTTCGGGTAAGGTTTCTGCCATGCATAACGCAGAATAACCAGTAAATGTTCCCAATTCCAGAATCCGCAGTGGTTGAATCATTTTACAAAACATTGACAACACTCGCCCCTGAAAAGAACCCGAAATCATTCGTGGGTTTATCATCCGCAAATGAGTGGCTCGGTTCACCTTTTTCAAATAGTCGGGTTCATTATCCGAATGAGACAATATGTATTCTTCCTGATTCACAAACTGTTATTTTTTTGATTTACACATATTTCAATATGGTCAATTGTTCAACATCAAACACTTCAATTGCAATGTTTTGAAGTTGTTCGGATGTTATTGATTCGATACGTTTTCTTATAGTTTCTAAATCTGCAATTTGTCCATAACGCAGAAAACTTTTCCCCAAACCCAATGCTAAATTTTCCTTTTGTTCGTTTGCAATAGCCATTTGTCCCATCAATTGCAATTTGTATTTTTTAAGTGCATTTTCAGAAATTGGCTGTTCACGCAACTTTTGTAACTCGTTATAAACCAATTGTTCGCAACGGGCTGCATTCTCCACATCACAACCAAAATATACGCTCCACATTCCGGTATCGGTAAATGGTTGATAGTTTGATTCAACATTATAAACAAGTCCGTGTTTCTCTCGTAGTGATAAATTCAACAAACTATTCATTCCTGGTCCACCCAAAATATTGTTCAGCAAATACATTCCCATTCGGTTGGGATGGTGCAAATTGTAAGCTCTGTTGCCAAGCATAAAGTGAACCTGATGGGTGTTTTTTTCAACTTCACGACGAGAAGGTGTATAAGCAGTCGGTGAAAAACGTTCCGATACGCGTTTTGTAGTATGATTTGTTTGCAAATACTTTTCAGCCCAACGAATCAACTGTTTAAAATTCAAATCGCCAAGAACAAAAAACACCATTTGCTCCGGGAAATAATGCTTATTGACAAAATTTATCGCATCGGCAGTTGTGTAATGTTCCAGTAATTCGGCTTTTCCAAGAATATTGTTGCCAATAGGATGATGAGCAAATATCATTTCTTCAAAATCATCAAAAATCAATTCTGAAGGATTGTCATTATACGATTGTATTTCATCAAGTATAATAACAACTTCTTTGTCGATTTCCTTTTGTGGAAAAACAGAATGTAGCACAATATCAGCCACTAATTCCATCGCCCGCTCAAAATATTCATTGAGCACAGTGGCAAAAACAACGGTTTCCTCTTTCGAAGTGTATGCATTTAATTCACCCCCAACATGTTCCAACCGATTTATTATATGCCCTGAACGTCGTTTGGAAGTACCTTTGAAAAGCAAATGTTCAATAAAATGAGCCATTCCCTGCTCGGTTTCCAATTCATCTCTTGTGCCAGTATTAATCACTATGCCGCAATAAGATACTGCTCCATCATCTGGTTTATGAATAATTCGAAGTCCGTTGGAAAGCGTATATGTTTGGTAAATCATTCCTTATTTTTATAAAACGAAATGCAAAGGTACAATATTTTCAACAAACATAAAAAACATCTATTTAATCTTGAAATCATCCTCATTTTACTTATTTATGATAGAAAACTAGTTCAAAAAACAAACGAAAAATAAATATTTACTCTTTTATTATGCATTTTATTTAGGTTTAGTTTTTGAATTGGAAATTTTACTGTACATTTGTTCCCCTTTTCAAATAATATTAAACTTAAAATAGTTACATGAAATTACGCCATTTTATTCTTATACTCCAACTTGTTGCCTCTTCTTTTCTTTGGGCAGTTGCTCCAAATGGTTATTATACAAATGCCAATAACAAAAATACCAGCACATTACGAACTACTTTAGAAGCAATTATTACCAACGGACACTCTGTTACTTCGTACAACGGACTTTGGACTGCATACAATTCAACGGATATTAATCCATCTACAGGAAAAATTTGGGACATATATTCTAACTGTCAGTTTACTATTTCAAGCAATCAATGTGGGACATATTCTGCAGAATGTGATTGTTATAACCGTGAACATACCACTCCTCAAAGTTGGTTTGCTTCAGCATCTCCAATGGTCAGCGATTTATATAATGTATATCCTACCGATGGAAAAGTGAATGGAATGCGCAATAATTATCCTTATGGTGAAGTTGGTAGTGTGACTTATACCTCTGGAAATGGTTGTAAACTTGGAAATTCCAGTATCTTAGATTATTCAGGTGTGGTTTTTGAACCCACTGACGAATTCAAAGGTGATTTGGCCAGAACTTATTTTTATATGGCAACCCGTTATGCCAGTCAGTGCGAAACCTGGAATAGTGGTGCAGAAGTGATGTATGGTAACAATCTTGGCTTTACCGCTTACGCAATAAACTTGTTTCTGAAATGGAGTCGTCAGGATCCGGTAAGTTCAAAAGAAATAGCCAGAAACGACGCTGTTTATGGTGTCCAAAACAATAGGAATCCATTTATTGATTACCCGGGAATTGAAGAATATATTTGGGGAAACAATACTTCGGGATTATTCACTACAAGTGTTGTAGTTACAGCTCCAACAATAATTACTCCAACTGTATCGAGCGTTTCTTCGAATAGTGCAACGCTGGGAGCAAATATAACCTCAAAAGGAAATGGAACAATAACCGAATCGGGAATTTACTACAGTACAACAAATGGCTTTGCAAATGGTACTGGCACAAAAGTAACAGCTACTGCAACTGAAATCGGTACATTTACTAAGGTTTTAACCAATTTGTTTCCGAATACAACTTACTACTTCAAAGGATTTGCAACAAATAGTGCAGGTACAAGTTATACTTCGCAAGCTTCCTTTACAACTTTAGCCGACAACAACCCTAAAATCACTACCGGAAATGAAATTTCTTCTGGCTCAACTTTATCCTTTGGAAATGTTACAGGTGCGGTTACAAAGTCGCTATATATTAAAGCAAGTTATATAGTTGGTGATTTGACAGTGGGAATTTCAGGCGCAATGTTTAGTGTAAATACAACTTCGATTCTGCAATCGGATGCAGCAAATGGTTATAATCTGAGGGTGACATACAATCCAACTTCAAGTGGATCGCATACTGGTTCAATTTCTATTACGGGTGGTGGTTTAAGTGGCTATACAGTCAATCTTTCAGGAACGAAATAGTATAAGCTAA
>JBMOHG010000094.1:0-9540 GCA_049317965.1 Paludibacter sp. | reverse complement strand
CATTTTCAAATTAATTATGCACTACTCGTTTTACACACATTTAGTTACTTACGATTTTCAAATACTTCAAAATTATTTTTTTCAATAATTCATTATCAATTGGTTTTGTCAAAAAATCATCCATTCCTGCATTCATACATTTTTCTTGTTCTTCTTTTAAAACTCCTGCAGTTAAAGCTACAATTGGTGTATGATGATTTGTTGTTTTTTCTTGTTCCCTAATTTGTATTGTAGCATCTACTCCATTCATTTCGGGCATTTGCATATCCATTAAAATGAGATCGGGTTGTTCACTTCTACAAAACTTAATGGCTTCTAATCCGTTTACCGCTTCAATAATATGTGCAGTAGGTAGTATTCGTGCAACCAAAGCTTTTACAAGTATCATGTTGAAATTGTTATCCTCTGCTATCAATATTGTTGCAATTTTCTCGATTGCTTGAATCTCTTCATTTTTTTGTACGGGTTGAACTTCCACATTTTTATCTGGTTCAATATTTAAATTGCATAAATAATGATAAAGTTCATCAGCTTTCACTGGTTTTGTCAATCTAAAATGCACACCCAATTCATCACATTTTCTATGAAGTTCAGCATCATCCGATGATGAGTGTAAAAGGATAATTGGCTGTTTATCAGGAGATAAATTCAATTTTTCGCTAATCATCCTAATGGTTTCAAGACCATCTACAAAAGGCATGTGATAATCGCAAATAATGATATCAAAAGGCTCGGATGTTTCAATTATTTTTAATGCGTCAAATCCATTATCGCAGCTCACACATTCAATCCCCCAATTAGCCATGGTATGTTCAAGGATTGTTCGGTTGTTCTTGTTATCGTCAATTACAAAACATCGTTTTATGGATAACAATACCGAGTTGTCAATTTTTTGACCACGCTCTACTTCTGTAACAATATCAAAATAAAAAGTAGTTCCAATGCCTTCTGTGCTCGCTATACTAATTCCACTGTCCATTTTATTTACTATCATCTGCGAAATAGCCAACCCCAGCCCTGTACCGCCGTACTTACGGGTAATGGAACTATCTGCCTGACTAAATACTTTGAATAATCTTGACTGCTGTTCTTGGGTAATCCCAATTCCTGTATCGCGGACAGTGAAACTGAAACGACCTTTTTTGTTGTCAACATCCACGTAGCTTACTTTCAGTTCAATTTCGCCTTTTTGCGTAAATTTTACAGCATTACCAAGCAGATTGGCAAATATCTGTTTAAGCCTTACAGGGTCAACAAAAGCAAAACGAGGCATATTATTATCAATATTAAGCAGCACTTCCAGACTTTTTTTATCAGCTACATATTTAATAATATCAACGCTTTGCCCCAGCAATTCAATCATATCTGTTTTGATAATTTCCAAATTCATCATCCCTGCTTCAATTTTCGAGAAATCAAGAATATCGTTTATTATTCCTAATAAATTGCGCCCTGAAACATTGGCATTTTTGACGTATTGATGTTGCATGGGTGATAATGGTGTGCTTTGCAATAAATCGGTAAATCCAATTACACCATTGAGTGGTGTGCGAATTTCGTGGCTCATATTTGCCAGAAATTCCGATTTTGCTTTATTTGCTGTTTCGGCTGCCTCAAGAGCTTTTAATAACTTTTCTTCTGCTATTTTTTTCTCCGTAATATCCCAATTTGTTCCAATCATACGCATTGGTTTTCCCAATTCGTCACGCTGTACTATAGCTAGTGCTTTGATATTGTGAATTGTACCATCGGGCCATACCACTCGAAACTCAGTGTCGAATTCTTTCTCGCCACTAATTGCCTTCTGAATCTCTAAATCTCCACGTACCACATCATCCGGATGGACTCCATCTTTCCATGTTTCATAAGCACCACCGAAATTATCTTTTGGAATACCATATAGCAAAAACATCTGATCGTCCCACAACAGAATGTTATTCACTAAATCTAAATCCCACACACCTACACCACCGGCACGAGTTGCCAATGAAAGTCGTGTGGTTATTTGTTCTAAGTCTTTTTCTGATTGTTTGCGTTTTGTGATATCCTCTTTTACTGCCAGAAAACTTGTCATTTTTCCTGATAAATCTCGTATTGGCGAAATAGATGCTGATTCCCAATAAAGTGTGCCGTCCTTACGTTTGTTGTGAAACTCTCCGTGCCATTCGTTACCACTTAAAATTGTATTCCACAATTCCTTGTACTTTTCGGGTTTCAATTCATTCGATTTTAGAATGCGCGGATTTTGTCCAATCGCCTCTTGAATAGAGTAACCACTTGTTTCATGAAATTTTTGGTTAGCAAATTGAATACTTCCATCTAATCCGGTAATTACCACTGTAGAAGAACTTTGTTCAACTGCACTTTTAAGTATAATCAGTTCATTCTCTACCTTTTTACGTTCTTCTATTAATTTAATCAACCATTCGAACAGATAGCTGCTGTCGGATGTTTTTTCCTCACTATCGTAAATATTATCGTATTCGGTGGGGTTGAGTGCAATTATAGCTTCTTTAATTTTGCGGATAGTTTCTTTTTGCGCTGCAGCATCTAGTTTTTGTTTCTGAAAGGCATCACGTAGCTCCTGCGAACTAATTTCTATTGAGTTTTGAATCAAGCGCGTGTCATCATCAAAATTATTATAGGTTTCGTTTATATCCATAATAATTCCTTTCATTTCAACCGGCAAATTATCTGTCGATCCGAAATGCTTATTTATTTGACGTTTAAGCAGTTTATTCAAGTTGGTTTCCATCGTATACAAGATTATATTTCCTTGAAAATAGTGATTGTCATGGTTTGATTGTGTAGTTCACAATGTTGTTCAAATGGTTTGGTTGGGCATATTTCGCCATAAGAATAAAAGCCGGTCATGGCTGCGTTGTTTCCAAGAACCTCGCGCACAATTTCCAATTCTTCTTCTACTCTTTGTTTCAGCACAAGTTTTCGTCCCACACAACTTATGAGTATTGCAAGGTCGGGGTCGGTGTTTCTCAAACTTATTTTCGACATTTCAGCGGCTCCATTGGCACCATCAATCAATTTATCGTTACTGGCTTTCATTAGTCTCACATATTCACCTTGAGGAATATCGCCGGCAAAAATCATACTGCCATCTGTCTCATTTACTGATAAAATAGTTCGAACAACCGATGACACTGTACCTTTAATCGTCAAACTCAAAGGAAAGAGTAATGCCGAGGCAGGAAGATTGGCAGCATGATCGCCAAGAAATTTTTTGTAAAGTTCAAGTGCGGGTTGTCCATCTAATTCATAAAGAATATTTGCATTTGATTTGGTGACTTCACGGTCAACACCAAAAGAATCCCATCCTCCCATCGACCCATAACCAACCTGAATATGTTCGCCATAAAATCCAATTGCCAATACCAGATTATTTTTGCCTGCCTGATTATGCACAATTACAGTTTCGGTAAAGTTAGCCTGATCGCCTGCTAAACCGCCTGTAATGGCAATTCTGTCGTTCAATTGATTATTTATGCCTTTGGTAAGCTCACTTCCGTTTACATTCAAACCTTCCGAAAGTATCATGATGTGAACAAGACCTTCTTTGTCGAGTTTCTTTGCAAGTTTTTCTCCCACTCCAAAACTATCTTCCATTGCATTTATTTGTTCCTCAGCTACTTCAATTTCAGTATTTTCGAACCATACCGCAGTGCTAACAATGTTTTGATTAAAAACTTCTTCACCACAAATTTCACCTGAAGTAGAACAACCAACTATTTGAGCTAATGGATATAAACTTTTGATATCATCAATATAAGGCTGCTCTTTTAGCATGTCCTTGTTACCAAATACAAAAACCAATTGAGCGCAACTACCCAAATTATTCTCACTCTTTTTTTGCCATCCATTGGCTTGCGAATAAATACTTTGTTCTGTTTTCATGATGCTTGTTTTTTGTTTGTTATATATTTGTTGAGCAAAATTGAATTATTTGTATTTTAATTATTAAAAGCAAAAGTACAATTATTTTTTTAAGCAATTTCAATTATCAAATACAATATTCGGATATTCGTTTTCAATTTCAATCATTAATTGATTCGCAGCTTTTTTATCGTAATTTTTCTTGGCCAATAACTCCAGTTTTGCACTTGTTTTTGCAAGTATGTCGCAATGCATATTCAAAGCTATACCTTTAATTGAATGAGCAATAAGTACAACTTCTTCAGGATTATCACGTTTAATTGCTTCGCGTAAATTTTCAATTTTGACAGGAATATCTTTTTTAAAAATATTTGTTACCATCGTAAATAAATTCTCATCATTGCCGGTACAGTTCATAAATTCTGCTTTGTTGAAATGCAATAATGAGTCGTTTTCAACTCCGTTATTAGTTTTTGTTTTCTCTTTAATTTGCTCGGATTCAGATTGACTTTCAATTTTTGCTTTTGGTTTATTTAATAGCCAACTGGATATTGCGTCATGAATAGTATCTTCGATAACTGGTTTTGTTATAAAATCGTCCATTCCAACCAAAAAACACATTTCACGTTCACCTTTAATATTTCCTGCAGTTAATGCAATAATTGGAACATGTATATTTGTTTGTTGTTCAATAATCCTAATTTCTTTAGTTGCTTGATGTCCATCTTTTTGTGGCATGTGAACATCCATTATAATTAAATCGGGTTGGTGTTCGAGATACAATTCTACGGCTTTTTGTCCATCAACAGCTTCAATGATAACAGCATTTGGCAAAAATGATTTTACAAATGTTCTGGCCAAGACCATATTCAATTCGTTATCTTCGGCAATTATTATTTTGAACTTTGCCAGATTAATATTTTCAGACTGTTCATTAGATTCATTTTGTGAGATAATAGATTCTGAAACCGGATTTTCTATCTTTTGCAAAATTGCAGTCAAATTACTGATTTTTAATGGCTTTATAATTCTATTAATAACATCCAAATGTTTGCACTTTTCGCTAATACTTAATTCTTCGGTGGAACTATGCAAAAAAACAATATTTTGCTTATTTGACATTAGTGCTTCTGCGGATCTGATTTTTTCTATCACTTCAATGCCATTCATATATGGCATTAAATAATCGATAATTACTAAATCGAAACTATTTTTTAAGAGTTTTGATAAACCTTCAATTCCATCAGTGGCAGTCTGACAACTGATATTTAGTTGCTTTAGCATTCCTTCAATAATAGATATATTATTCAAATTATCGTCGATTATTAATGCGTTTTTTATTTTTTTTGGAATATAGGATAACGTTTGGGCATCGTCGTAATAAGAAAGTGATAAATCGAAATAAAACTTACTGCCTTTGCTAACAGTACTTTCAATTTGCAACTTACTATTCATTAAGGCTAACAATTTATTCGAAATACTTAATCCTAAACCAGAACCACCATATTTTCGAGTAGTGGATGCATCGGCCTGGGTAAATGATTGAAATAATTTCTGCTGATTTGAGTCCGAAATGCCAATACCTGTATCTCGCACATAATATCGAATGGTAACCATTTTGTTTTCTACATCCTTGTTTATTAATTGAATACCAATTTCAATTTCCCCTTTTTCGGTAAACTTTGATGCATTGCCGAGTAAGTTTATTAGAACTTGTCGCAACCTTATATCATCCACATTTACAAAATGAGGAATTTCCTCATTCAGATTCAATAATAATTCAATCTGTTTACTTTGAATTTTGAATTTAACCACATCACTGGCTTGTTCAATTATTTGTTTTATATCCGATTTCTTGATGTCAAGTTCCATTTTACCGGCATCAATTTTCGATAAATCCAAGATGTCGTCGATTAAATCCATTAAGTTATTTGCAGATGTTTCCACATTTTGCATGTAACTTTTTTGTGTTTCGGTAAGACTGGTTTTCAACAATAAATCGGTAAATCCAATTACACCATTGAGTGGTGTTCGAATTTCGTGACTCATATTTGCCAAAAATTCAGATTTGGCTTTACTGGCGGTTTCGGCAATGTGTTTCGATTCCTCCAAATCCTCCATCATGCTTAAAAGCTGTTTTTTGTTTCGGGATAAATCAGCTAAATGCTTTTCTTTTTCAATTTGCGATTTCTTTATGTAAGAAATATCATTGAAAGTGTGAATATAGCAAGTTTTATTTTCAAATATATCTTCTATCATTGACAGTGACAAATACTTGCGGTCACCATTTTTGCCGGTTATTACTAATTCATCACTCGAAATTGATTTACAAACATCAGATAAGGTACAATCACAGTCCTTTTTTTTGCAAAGAAAATTATTACATTGTATGCCATAAACATCTTCTTTTGTAATCTCCAACATGTTCAATGCAGCATTATTTACATAAAGAACTTTTCTGTCAGTGGTATCTGAAATTAACACTCCGGTATTGATAATTCCAAGTATGTTTTTAAAGTTCGACACCATATATGAAACATCTTCCCTTACAACTGTAAATGCTTCTTCTATTTCTTTTAATGGATTGTTAGGAGAAATAATGTTTTCAAAATCAATAATTTCATCGTCATTTTCCCATATAATGCTACCACTCAAATTAATAATTTCATCAATATGCTCTTGATTTACTAAATAATTTTGTTTAATACTTGGAAGTTTTTTATCATACGAATTTACTTTTTCAAAAGCTTGTTCAATGGTATCAACAAAAACAAAACGTTGATTCACAAAAGTAGAAAATAGCTTCACTGAAATTTTCATACCAATAGAAAGTCCACATATTATTGATAGTTTAGGGCTACATTGATATTTCTCATTAATTCTTTTTACTTCGTTGGCATAGTATCTTTTTTCGCTTAATGATGTGGTATCATTCACATTAGAGAAATCGGTAATATTAAAGTATTGTGTGCCTTGTAAATTTCCTTCGTCAAATGCCAAATCCAACATACGAGTTGCATTTTTTAAATCTTCAATGTTGTTCGATTTGCTCTGTGTAGAAACATACAAAAACCGACCTTTAATTATTCCAATAGTATATCTGAAATTCGTTTGAGGGTTGTAAAATTGCCATTCAGGTTTAAATTCAATATCTTTAAAACTTAATTTTTCTTTTGAATTTTCCTCTTTTTTATTGGTTTCAATACGACTAAGAGAGTTTATTTTTTCGTAAGCTTCTTCAATTGTATTGGTGTAAAAAAAACGTTGATTAATAAATCGAGCTACCAATTTATGTGAGGTTCTCAAATATAGGTCTGCTCCACTTACAAGTGTATATTTGGGAATACAATTATACTTACGATTAATTCTATTGATTTCGATAGCATAATTTTTCTTTACATTTACCGACATTTCCTTTAGTCTGGAATACTCAACTATTGCTAAATATTTTTTTCCATAAAGATCAGATTCGCCAAAAACCCTGTCTACCAAATTCATACCTTTTCGGATATCATCGGAATTATTGGCATTTCCACCAAATGAAAATATGGTAAACTTGCCTGGTATTACTCCAACTTTTACATCAAAACCAGTTTGAGGATTGTAATATTCCCACTCGGGTTTAAATATTACATTTTCAGGGCAGTATTCATTATTATTCATTAGGTCCGACATTATTTAATCCTCCACGCTTTTATATTTAATATCTTTACCCAGTTGTTTTAGCAAATTGTTTATTTCTAATTTCAATTCCAATATGCGTTCTTCTCTGCCTGTCATCAATCTATTCATGTTTTCGGTTTCCAACATGACTTTTGATAGTTTCACTTCGTCCTGTTTCTTCTTGGTAATGTCAATCATGGTGGTAAGTAAACAAAGTTCATCACCAATACTTATATAAGCTCCCGAAAACAATCCGATAAGAGATTTGCCGGACTTAGTTTTTATTTTCACCTCCACATTGCTGACAAAACCTTTTTCTTTAATGACCGATTTGATAATTTCTCTTTGTTGTAAATCATCAAATAGGTTCAATTCCAATGTCGTTTTACCAATTACCTCTTCCTTTGTGAATTCCATAACTTCCAAAAACAAATCGTTCACTTCAAGATATCGTCCGGTATTGACTGTTGATATTGCCATAAGATTGGACCCGGCCTGAAAAGCTTTTGAGAATTTCTCTTCAGATTGTTTCATTTTTGTGATGTCTTTTACAACACCATATAATGCTGGTTCTTCATCCCAAACGCCAGGGTAAACTCTTGTCTCAACCTGAATTTCTATCCCGCTTTTTGACAATACCGGTATAGGACAAAAATCTTTAGTGCCTGCAAGCATTTCGGCAACAATAGCACCTGCCTCCTGTCGCCTGTTTTCGGGATGAACCACTAACACCGATTGCCCTATTAGTTCTTCTTTTGTAAATTCTAATCTCTTAATAACAGTTTCGTTTACATCAACAATATTGCCATTGGTATCGAGCACAAAAAGTAAATCGGCAATAGAATCAAAAAATGTACGAAAATTATCTTCACTTTTTTTCAATTCTGCTTCTACTTTTTTACGTTCGGTAATATCACGTTCAACAAATAGAATACTTTCGGGATTTCCTTCTGCATTATACAAAACAGTAGAATTGACATCTACATAAAACCGACTATTATCCTTTTTTATTCCCTGATATTCTGTGATTTTCTGATCTTTTTCGCCCGTCAGAAGCTTGCGAATATTTTCTTTTAATAAGTCATGATAAGATGGTTCTATAAAACCAAATAGTGAATTTCCTATACTTACATCTTTTTCTTCGATAGTATAACCATACATTGAAGCTAATTTTTCAGACATAAACTCAATTTTGCCATCAAGTGAAGCCATCCCAATACCATCAGGCGAGGCAGCAATAATTGCTTCCCATTTTTTACTGCTTATTCGCATGATTTCTTCGGACTTCTTGCGATCGGTTATATCTCTGGCTGTTCCTTCAAATCCAATTACTGTTCCTGACTTATCTTTTATAGGAACAGCACTTGATGTGTGCCAATACCATTTCTTGTTTACATGTTGTACACGATACTCTATTCCTTTCTGTCGTGTACCTGTAGTCATTACTTTTTCAATGAATTCGAGGCATTTTGACAAATCATCGGGATGTACAAATTGTTGGAATGATTGACCCAAAACTTGGGATACCGGATGCCCTAGGAGTGTAGTCCAAGCAGACGAAACGTACATGAAAACTCCTTCTGGGGTAAGTGTATAAATAATATCGTGGCTATTATCAATCAACTGTCGGTGCTTTTCTTCACTCTCCCGCAGCGAATTCGTCATCTTATTTCTATCTAAAAAAAGTCCGACTTGATGTGCATAAAGCTCTACTAATGAATGGTTTTTAAGGGTTTCGCCTGTTTTGTATAACAAGGTAAAATCTCCTAACACAAGATTATTCTTTGTGGTTTTTACTACGAAAGTTTCCTTTATTCCGAAAATTTTTTCAATAGTTTGAATTATGTTTTTTGATAATACATTTCCTGCTAATTCATGTAAATAGTCAAAGCGCGTAATTGTATGTTCTTTAGTCTTTTTTTCGCGAACCAAATCACGATTCCAATGTTTATTGAAAATATCGAAACCAAGAAACGACGAAACTTTTTT
>JBMOHG010000093.1:0-9607 GCA_049317965.1 Paludibacter sp. | reverse complement strand
TCTTGAAATTGTCATCCGTTATTCCGCTGTTGTCAACTTATATTTGGTATTGAAAATCAATTTATAGGATGTTTTTGTAATCTGTTTTTACAGACTTATTGAATAATAACAATTTTAAGAGATGTTGAAATCAAAAACCTATTTTATTTGGTAAATTGTTGTGTACAAATATAGAATTAAGAAAACTATTGTGCAATAGCTGTTAACTCCAAATGCAACGAAATGGGTAAAAAGTGTTATGAAGTGGGTGAAATATGTTATGAAATGGATATAATTTGTTACTACTAGAATGAAATTAAGGAAAAATTATTCAAAAAAATGGACTTAAACAAAAAACTCCTACATTTTCTATTAGAAATGTAGGAGCTTTGAATAGTAATAACGAAAAAAACGTTTATTTATAGTGAGTACTTCAACAAAATATAATTGTTTATGATTGACAAAGTTAATATTACATTCCAACAATTATCCCATTTTCAAGGTTTGGTTTGCTGGATTATTTATATACCCACCCCAAGCCCCTGAAGGGGATGTAAAGTTAGTATTGATTTGCTGCATTTCCCAATTATTTTATTATTTACACTTTTTCTTTAATAACATACTGCGTCTTCACATCCCCTTTAGGGGCTTGGGGCTTATAAACTCTCACTTTATCTTAGCATTGGTGATATCATTTTATTTGAAATTACACAAGAAACTGAACTTTTGGTAATTGTCATTTCGTCGTACGATGAACAAGAACCATTTGTTGAAGTCCACCGATAAACATAAACACCGGCAATTAATCCTGTAATTGTTGTTGTAGGCGAACTTGCAGTGGTAATTGTTGCTCCGTCAGGACCACTTGTTTTTGACCACAATCCGCTTCCAACTGTGATTGTATTTCCAGCCATTGTTACCGAAGTTCCTGTAGCCGTTTGATCAATCCCTGCATCGGCAACAGTAGATGGTTGATCGATGACCACATCTACCAAATCATTGCTGGCAGTTGAAGTACACGTGCCATTAGTAATGGTCCACTTAAAGCGATATGTGCCAGCTACAGCTCCGGTAATAGATGTTGTAGGCGAAGTAGCATCAGTAAAGCTAACTTCACTACCCAGTATTTGAGTCCATAAACCTGTCCCAACAGATGGCGCATTTCCCGCTAAAGCAATTGGTGAATATAAACAAGAGCTAAAATCAGTACCTGCATCTGCTGTAGTAGGTGGTGCTAAGTTGATGATAGTTACCTGATCGGTCAATTCGGTACACGAACCGTTTGTAGCTGCCCACTGGAATACATAAGTGCCCGGAATAATACTTGTAACAGTGGTAGTTGGACTATTTTCATTTGTAATAACAGGAGTATTTGGCCCACTAATTCTACTCCATGTTCCAGTTCCGGTAGAAATAGTATTTCCAGCCAAAGTTATTGAAGTAACATTGCATTGATTCTGATCTTGTCCGGCATCAGGTGTTGTAGGTGCTGTTGAAACAGTTAAACTCATATCGTCGGCAATACCACCACTGCATGTACCATCGGTAATTGTCCATCTTAACACATAAGTACCAGGAATCAATCCGGTAACAGCAGTGTTATTTAAATTTGATGAAGCAAAAACAGGAGTATTTGGCCCACTAACTTTAGACCATGTGCCAATGCCAGAACTTGCTGCAGTAGCTGCCATTGTTGCTGTAGTTCCACAAACCGACATGTCATCACCGGCTGATTTTCCTACAACCTTCGAAATGCGAACTGTAACATAGTCAACACTTGTACATGTGCCATTAGAAATAGTCCAACTATAGGTGTAAATACCTGGTGTTAGTCCCGTTATTGTAGTTGTAGGACTTGAGGGATCGGTAATAGTTCCGGAAGCTGGTGTGGAAGTGAGTAACCAGGCACCAGTTCCGGTTGTAGGAGTATTTCCAGCCATTGTAATGGTTGTATCATTATTTGCTGCAGCAATTATACACACATTCATATCACTTCCTGCTAATGCTGAAGTAGGATTTGCCAACACATTAACTACCACTTGATCTTCATTGTTTGATGGACAAGTTGAATTTATGTATTTATATTTGAAAGTATAGGTTGTTCCGGGTATCAATCCATTTATAATCTTCGAATAAGTTGAAGTAGAATCAGTAGTTTCAGTAGTTTGGGCTGGTGAAACAAATGTCCACCAACCTCTTGTATTGGCATTTCCAACAAGTGATGCTGTAGTTGTTCCGCATAAAGTTTGATCTGTTCCGGCATTTGCAGTAGGTAAAACAGTAAACGAAATGGTATCAGATAATACAGCACAAAGTCCGTTTCTACTATTCCAACTCATTACATAAGGTTCTCCGGTTACTAATGTAGAAACATTGGTTGTGGGTAAAGCATTGTTTGCAATTGTGGGACTATTCGGGCCACTTATCATGCTCCAGTAGCCTGTACCAGTAGCGATTGTATTTGCAGCCATAGTAGTGCTGGTAGCACTACATACCGATTTGTCAGGCCCTGCAGTTGGAGGTGTTGGAGGTGTTGATGCATATAATGAAACATCGTCGTAGCTAGAACATACATTATTTGAAATGGTCCAACGGAAAGTGTAAAGTCCATCTATTAGACCATAAACAGCCGATGTAGGACTGGTAGGAGTGTTGATAACAGCACCTCCAGACCCGGTAAGTTGCGTCCACATCCCAGTACCAACTATTGGAGTGTTGCCGGCTAATGAAGCAGAATTACCACAAATAGTCAATTGATCTGCACCAGCATTTGCGGTAGTAATTGTTGGTGATATGGTTATCGTTACTGTATCGCGGGTTATTGTACAAGCATTTCGTGCTAATGCCCATTCAAAAGTGTATGTGCCGTCCGACATTCCGGTAACAGTGGTATTATATAACGCAGAATTTGTTATTGTTGCAGCAGCACCCGAAAGTTGAGTCCATGTGCCGGTAGCTAATAAAGGGTCATTTCCGGCTAAAGTTGCGGAGGTTGTTCCAGTGGCTAAACATTGGTCAATACCTGCCGAAGCAGCAATAGGTCCGGCAGTAGCACTTGTTGTAACGTTTACATTATCAGACGATGAACCACATGAGTTTACAATAGTCCATGTAAACGTATAACTGGTGCTGGCCGCTAATCCGGTAACAATAGCTCTTGGTGCATTAGCATTTGAAAAAGTAACACCAGATGATGGCGATACTGTCCAAGTTCCAACTTCGTTAAACAAAGGTGAATTTCCAAATAGATACAATGGAGTAGTATTGCAAATAGTTTGGTCTGTACCTGCACTAGCAGTTGTTGGTCCGGCTGATGCAATTCTAACATAAACTTCATCTTGATTTGTCGGACATTTCGGCCCTGAGCTAATTGTCCATCTAAACTGATAGACTCCATTGGTTAATCCCGTAATTACACATCGTGGCGTTGTAGGGGTTGCAAACACTGCCGTTGATGGTCCGCTTAATTGCGTCCAACGACCTGTACCAATTGCAGGCGTATTCCCGATAAGTTCGCCTGTTGTTACATTACATGCCAACACTAAATCCGAACCGGCATTTGCAGCAGATGGACCTTTTGAAACAATAAGATTTATTTCATCATAAAGTGTAGTACAGTTACCAACTACCTTTCGAACACGAACAAGATAAGTACCGGCAAGTGTTAAACCTGTAACTGTAAATGAATTGCCCGTTATATCTGCGTAAGCCTTAATTCCCGTTGGGCCACTAATAACACTATACTGCGGAATAGTTGCTCCAGTCTGAGTTATATTAACTACTGCTGTTGAAGCATCACAATCTACAATTAGGGGTTTTGGTGGTGAAATTTTTAGCTCTTGACCCGCTTCAAATGAAACACTTATATCGTTAGATATAGTAGATAAACATGTTGGATTAGCTTTATTAGTAATCTTATATCTAAAAGTAGTAGTTGTAATACCGTCAAAACCTGTTACAATAGTATTTCTGCTGGTAGGAGAGGCTATAGTAGCTGTACCTGTTACCTTTGTCCATAATACTTCTTCTGTTTCCGGATTAAAAGCACTACCTAAGAGTAAAATTTGTGTTGGAGCCGTACAGAATGGCATCACCGGAGCACCACTTATTGATGCAGTAGCTGCTGAAACTGCTCCTGTAGGAGCACTAACAGTAATTTGAACTGTTGCTGAACCTGAAACACAAACACCAGAGACTGTCCATCTGAAAACATAAACACCCGGAATTAAATTTGATACTGTGGTTCTTGGATTTGTTAAACTTCCAAACGTTGGCGTATTAGGTCCACTCACTACACTCCATGTGCCACTTGTGCCACTTGTATACGAAGCTCTTAATGCATATTGCGTTGTTGAATTATAACATCCACTTACTGTAGCATTCGATCCCGCAGAAACTGTTTGAGTAGCATTTTTTGTGAAATTCACCTCATCATAAGCAGTACAGTTAGTGGCTGTTGTGGTAACCGTCCATCTCAATACAGCTACTCCCGAATTATTTCCAGAAGCCAATGTTAATGTCCCGCTTGGTGAAGTGGGATTATTAATTGTTAATCCGTTACTGCCGGAAATAATTGTCCATAGTCCGGTTTGTCCTTCTATTAAACTACCATGTAATTTACCAACAGCAGTTCCGGCACATATTGTAGTATCATTTCCAGCTGTGGCAGTAGGATATAAACTTACAAAAACATTAACTTCATCATAAGTTGCTGATCCATCGAGACAAGTTGATGATATTCTGAATCTGTATGTATTCCCTCCTACCAAACCTGTAACTGTAGTTACCAACGAAGAAGGGCTGGTAATTGTAGCCGAAGGTCCACTTACCTGCGACCAAATAGTAACACGGGGAACAGGAAAGCTACCTGAATAATCACCAGTCAGTGTTGCTGAACTTACACAAACTGTTTGATCAATACCTGCATTCATCGAGCAGTTGGCAGTAGTTTCACTGAATGCAAATCTACTCATTAGTATGAGAATAAATAGGATGCGTATTTTTAAGGTTTTCATGTTGACTTAATTGGTTTCCGGAAAAATTGAATTATTTGCAATTTAAGATAATCCACACAAAAAAACTATTTCAAAACAAATGCAATATTGATATATGAACAAGCAGTAGCACTTCCAATTACATCGTAGGTCATAATTCCACTGGCGGTAATTGATATATTTGCAAAAACATTTGTATCATAATCGGTTATATAGTAATACATATCAGTTGCAGCCGGTATATACGGAACAGATGCAGGTGCACCTGTACTTATCACCAATGGTGTTTTAAATTGATTGTAATACAAAGTGTAGAGATTTTTTGTTCTTCCGGTACCGGTTGACGATGTGTCAAATGAAATGGATGGCATATAAAACCAATTGGTATAACCAAGTGGTAAACGAACCCATTTTGTTCCATCGTTGTAGTACAAGCCGGGCGAAACATAGTACTCAAATGCAATACCACCCCCGGAAGTCGCAGTATTATAAACTGTCATTCCAGCTGTATGAGCAGTGGTTGGAGATGGGTCATTGGTTGCACTCAGTGCTACACGTGGCAACAAAAGTCCTTTGCTACCATTACTTATCAAGTCTAAAACTGCATTAGAATTTGGTTCACTATTATTCCCAATTGTAACTTGTGCCTTTAGACTTGAAAAACAGCAGCATAAACATACCGCAACGATTGAAATAAATACTTTTTTCATATCTTTTGATTTTGATGATTAATCAACTTTATTTTTTTAAACGAAGTTTTATTATTGAAATGTAGATAAATGATAGTATTAGAAGAAAGATTGTACCATCGGTGATTGGCAAAGATAAAATTCCTCCCCCGGCATTATCGTTATAAAGTCCTGTATTATCAGTTCCACCTCCTGCAGCTAAATCATCCTCGCTGGCAGCGTTACCACTGCCATTTACTGACATTGGTTTGCCTTTATCTATAGTATTTACAGCTGATTTTGATATAGTTGGGTTATATGCAAGTTGACTATTACTGCTGGTTTGAAGTGGAGGTTTGATTTTATTGTTCAAATTTGTTGCAACCCCATTATTTATTGTTTGAGAGTTATTGTTTGAAGAGTTTTTAATACCTGATGCCTTATTTGTAGACAAAAAATTAGTTTTTAAATCATGTTGAATTTGCAGTGAATTGTTTGTTTTGGATGCAAAATTAGGATTTGCTTGCGATTCTGGTTTGCTCTGATTGTTGTCAGTTATAATCTTTGAAGATAATTTTAATGTGTCAGTTTTAAACTTGTTTTTGCTTGTAGAAACTGAATAATTTTTTTCGGGCTGATTAGTTTTTGCAACAGAAATGCTACCAACAGTCTCTTGAGTCGATGTGTTGGTAATTGGCCTATATTCAGATATTGAATTATAATTCTTGATTCTGTTTATCTGACTTTGTTGAATGAAAAAGAGATAACAGCAGCCAATAGCAATAGCTATTACTACCGTTCGTATCAACAAAAATACCCTTTGTTTTTTCATCCTGATTTTTTTCATAATATTTCGGATTTTATGTCGAACGAATCAATTTATAATGAATTTTGCAATTCCTGAACGTGTACCCTTTAGCTGAATTAAATAAATTCCGGGTAGAATATCATTGACATCCATTATCATTTCGGGATAATTATTTATAATAATTGAGCGTAGTTTTTTGCCTTGCATGTCAACTAATGTAACATTACCCCCTAAATCATTTGAAGACAAATTTTTAATATGTATCTTATTATTATGATAATACATATCAAGTTTGAACGAGATATTATTTAATTCGGTAGGAGCAGGTCGTTTAAAAGTAACTAAAAACCTTTCAGGGCTGTCAGACGGCAATGCTGCGAATAAATAATTTGAACCATCTTTCATATCAAAGGTTTGTTGAGTTTTTGTATCATAAATCCAAGCACCTTCCTTAGAAAATTCCTGAGTTATTTTTGAGCTTAAATTATAATTTCCGCCATATTTTGATGGAGTAAAAGCCAGAATAATACTATCAGCGGTTGGTGGGATTCCATTTGCAGATAATTTTGATTGTGTTGCAGAAAGTGTATACAATTGGAATAAATTATCATCATTTACATAAGCTTTCGACATATCGTAGGTATCAGTACCTGTCGAAGCAGTTTCGCGAACACCAATGGCAGCAACATCAAAAATATTATCATTACCAACAGGTGATACTCTAAATGTGATTTGATTTGTAGCCTGAACAATTGATTTTGTTTTATTTAACCCCTTTACAGTTTGAGGATTATTATGCGAAACATCGGCATGTCGCAATAAATCTTTTCCAATTGTAAGCGATCCATTTTGAGCTTTGTTTCTTGCTACCCTAACCATAAAAACACTCATTGCGGAAATCTCACTAACATTTGCTACATTTATTGCATCGCCCGTTCCCGAAATATCACAAGCCTGAAAAGTCGTTGAACCAGCAGGAAACACATAAATATAAGGTGAAAATTCCAGTGTGCTATTTTCCATTGCCCGTGCCAATAAACTTGTGGGTATTGGGCATGTATATGAATTTCCAATTAGCCAGTTAACTGTAGTTCCTAAATTGGGAGTGTTGATTGTGCTGGAAAATAACACATCATCTGCAAAAAGTTGTTCGGAGTAAGGAGTAACCGTGTAAACTTTGCCATTAAAATAATACTCACCTTTGTCGTACAATGATGCATTTGGTTCACCTGTATACCATAAGCCCGATGATGCTTGAAGTTGAGTATAATCAAAATACTTTGGGCGTGGTTTAATAAGATATGCCTGAGCTGGAACCAGTTTTTCGGCAGCCAAATAGACGTATTGATCTTCATCAATTATTCCATCGGACGGAGCACTGTCTTTATTTCCATAAATATAATTTGTGTGAGCATAAGTGCCATTATTTAACGGTCTTCGAACCCAGTTTCCGGCATAATACCCCGAAAGTTGTGTGTTTTTAAAAGGTGTAGCAAAGCCGAAAAGCTGTGTTGAACCATCCGTGGGACGGTACAACGTCATGTCTCGCTCAACAATTACTGAGCCCAAATCAACAAGATTTGAAGAAATACCAGATTGTGGAACTCTTAACGAGGCTTCATAAGCATTTGAACCTATCACATCCGATCTAAGAATTAATTTTCCGGTTTTACTGTTTATCTGATGCAAACTCGTAGCATCTATGCCCATTTTTCCGGGAATAGCAATTGAGTCATTCGTTGAAATTTCAATATTTGGAAAAGCAATGTAATGTAAACCCCTGTCAAATGTATTGATGTTAACTGACTGAGTGGTTATAGTTCGGTTAATTCCAGGATGATCATTAACAAATCTGAATTTGCCGGTTGAAGTAGTTTTTGTTGAACCATCAACTGCAAAAACTGAGGTTTGGGCATCATGATAAAAATTACCACCCAATTCTGTTATTCCATTGTGTATTATTTCAACTGTTCTGCCTGAAACGGTTAGCTGTCTCATTGCATCTGGTACATAGAGCGACACCCGAGAAGTTGGAGATGATGTTGCTACATTCATTTGACCAGTATTTACAAACGTTACATTTGTCTGGGAATGAGTATTTTGTACAATCAATAACGATAAAAGGATTATTAATCTAGACCATTTCATACTATTCAAGTTTTTTACTGGTTGAAATATTAGATCACAACTAAAAGGAAGTAATATAAAGACTAATTAATATTAGCGAAAAAGTAAAAGTTACGATTTTTTTTCTTTTTCAATCAGAGTTAAATATATAACATTTTGATAAAAAATAAATATGACATTCATCTTAAATCCTATTTTTTTTGAAAGCTATAATTTCAAAACGTGTAGTATTAAATGCTACAAATACAAAAAAAAATACAAGCATTACATGTTGCTAATAATCTATTAATATTCCGGCATTTACCTAATCATACATTATAAGATATATATAATATGCAAATATAATAATTAAATCATATTTTTAAAATTAAATGTATAATATTATATATTATTTTTTTCTACATTTTCAAATACACGTATTTAAACGACATATAATCAGATGAATATACTATTTTGAATTAGAAATAACTTAACAAAATAATGAACGAGAAATTACAACCAGTTATATTTTCAGTTTATAAATTTACAGCATGAATGCTAAAAATACTACACCTACCAGGAATAAATGCTACATGGCAATGTATAAATTACTACAATTCGAATGTTATTCTGAAAAGAAAAAATATCCTGGCAAAATAATTGTCAGGATATTTTTTTAATTTATAGCAATTGTATAACTCAGTACAAATTGCAGTTTCATTTGAGATTGAATTTTGATTTAATCTATAGAATTATTTAGCTAATAGCGTTTTTACTTTATCTGATATCAAACGACCTTCTGTTTTTCCAGCAAGTTGTTTGCTTGCCACTCCCATCACTTTACCCATATCTTGTGGTCCCGAAGCACCAACTTGTAAAATGATTGCTGAAACTGCTGCTTCCAGTTCAGCATCAGTCATTTGAGTTGGTAAATAACGTTCGACAACTGCCGCTTCAGCCAACTCATTTTCTGCTAATTCGGGACGATTTTGCTCCACATAAATCTGCGCAGATTCTTTTCGTTGTTTAATCATCTTTTGAAGTATTTTTAC
>JBMOHG010000092.1:0-9718 GCA_049317965.1 Paludibacter sp. | reverse complement strand
CGCTTCCTTTGCGAGTTCCTAACAGTCAAACAAATGATACAAGTTGGAGAAAACTACGCTTTGGGAGCAACAAAATCCAAAGAAATAATCTTTTGGCAAATCGACATAACAGGAAAAGTCCGTACAGGAAAAATCATGCAATACAATCCCACAAATGGCAAAAGAATCAAACACCAAAGTGGTGCGATTGATTGGGTGCATAACAAATTGAAAAAAACTGGTGCATTGCCACAAGACTTTAATTTGCAGCAATGTTTTTTCGGGGAACATCTTTTGAAAATTTATCCTGAGAAATCAATTGCGATTGTTGAAAGTGAAAAATCCGCCATAATTGCCAGTATAATATTTCCTGATTTAATTTGGTTGGCAGCTGGAAATCTCAATGGTTTGACAATTGAAAAGTGTTTGGTTTTAGAAGGACGGGATGTTACCTTGTATCCCGATTTGGGAGCTTATGAAAAATGGAGTTTGAAAGCGACTGAATTACAAAAACAATATAATTGTAATATAATATTATCAAACCTTTTGGAAGTTGAAGCCACTGGCAATGACCGTGAGAATGGCTTGGATATTGCCGATTATATTATTGCCGAACTCATCTTACTCTCAAAAACCACCAATACCATTTCCCCTCTCACACATGAGAATATTTCCGAAGGACGGGTGAGGTCAATAGGGGTCAAGGATGAGGTCATTCCCGAAATTCTAAAATCTTTCAGTCCAAACCTACAAACGATGATTGATAAAAATAAGGCATTGTTATTATTGAAGAATGGATTAAAGTTGGAGGAAGTAGATTAAAAAAATGCGGTATCTATATTTTCCAAAATCTATTTTTATAGAAATTCTTCACAAAACAATTGTAACAACAAAGCCAACTATCACAATTGATAATTGGCTTTGTTTACTTTTATTTCTTTTGAATTCCCTACTTTTTAGATACCTGCGTTAAGTAATTCATATTTAAATTATCGCGTTTCCGAACCAATGCTTCCAGGAAATAATAGTCGGCATAATTGAGCGGTACATCTATTTCGTTGTTGTGGGGAATACTGCCTACCGAGTGTTTCAAAATAAAGTTAGCATTTGTGCCCACTTCTGCTCTATAGGCGGCAGTGCTTAGGGTGGCAATGATTTTGTCGGCAGTGAGTTTGTATTTATTGTCGGTTAAGTAGCTACTCATTTCATACAATGCCGATGCCGAAATTGAAGCTGCAGACACATCGCGCGGCTCGTTTGGAATATTGGGGGCATTGTAATCCCAATAAGGTATCAAATCTTTCGGAAGTGTTTTTTCCGTAAAAATAAAGTCATAAATCTTTTTTGCTTGCTCCAGATAAATTGGATTTTTGGTATAACGATAGCAAACAGTGTATCCATACAAACCCCATGCTTGTCCACGTGCCCACGAAGATTCGTTGGCAAAACCCTGCGCAGTTTCCCTAGACCTCACTGCTCCGGTTTCTGGGTCATAATCAACTACATGATAACAGCTATTGTTGTCTCTGTAATGATTGGCTAATGTTTTATTGGCATGACTAACGGCAATTTTATAAAAACTCGAATCGCCAGAAAGTCTAGTGGCTTCAAATAATAATTCCAAATTCATCATATTATCAATGATCACGGGACATTTCCATCCCCTTTTACTTTGCCAATTTTTATCCACATTCCACGATTGTAATATGCCCGCATTAGGCCTGAATCGGGTAGACAGTGATTTAGCGGTTTCAACAATTACTTCTTTGTACTTCTCGTTGCCAGTTTGTCGGTATCCGTTCAGATAACTACTCCCAATCATAAAACCCACATCGTGATGGCATTTCAGGTACTTAACAGAATCAAGTCTCTCGGTATATTTTTCGGCCAATGGAAGCCATTTCTTATTATTAGTAAGTTTATAAGTGAACCAAATACTACCTGCAAAAAAACCACTGGTCCAATCATCAATGGGTACATACACAATTTTGCCCTCTTCATCTATAGTGCGTGGAATTAAAACCTTGGCAGTTTTTTCAATAATACTTGTCTGTAACTCGTATTGACCTTCGGCGATGGTTGTATTCTCGGCAATTACATCAATGTCAGTCGCTTTTTGAGTACTACAACTTATGGCGGCTGATAGTAAGAGTAGTCCAAGTAGTTTAATTGTTGTTTTCATTCTAAAGTATGTATTTTTTTTTGTATGCAATAATTAGGTCATTAAATTATCGCATCCTATGATATTGCTTTTAAGAGTTTGAGCAAAAAAATATTCTATGCCGAGAATTTAAAATCGGTTACAAAATTAGATGTAACTTCAGTTTTCTTGGTGATACAATAGTACAGAAAAACTCAAAAATAGTACTAAATGAATGTTTTAATTGTACAAAATGGCAAAAATGGTTTTATGGATAGCTAAAGTCTCAATAAAAAATGTATTTTTGTATCGGAATTCCATTTTGGCTAATAGTTAATATAACGTTAAATTTCGGAAATGAAAAAGTATTATTTTGGTTTAATCATTTTTGCTATCTTTTTCAACACAAAAACTTATTGTATTAGATTTAACCATTTGACAACCGATGAGGGCTTGTCCCAAATATCCGTAAAACCACTTTATGAAGATGAAAGAGGTTTTATATGGGCAGGTACGCGCGATGGTCTCAATCTATACAACGGCAATAACATTCAGTTTTTCAAGCACGAAAAAAACTCTTCAAATACCATTATTTCAAATAGAGTAGATAAAATAGTGGGGAATAAAAACGGGAAAATCTTTTTGAAATGTGCAATGGATGTAGAGGAATATGATTTCAGAAATGAGACATTTACACCTTTGCTATTGGGAGATGTATCCACCATTTATTACAACCAACATCTATTTGTTGCCCGTGACAATAGTATTTTGATAAAAGAAGATGAAAAGGACGGCTTCAAACCTTATTTCTCATTGCCAAACAAACAAGCAAAAGTGTCCAGTATTTTCATGTCAGGGAATGCATTATGGATTGGTACCAGCAATATGGGATTATTTATGCTTAAAAATAAGGTGCTGACTTTGTTTTTACCCAATACCAATATTAGCAATATTTACCAAGATACCAAAGGTTTGATGTGGATATGCAGCGATGGAAATGGCCTGTTTCTGATTGATGGCAAAACCGTTCGTAATTTTAGAAATATGCCTGGAAATTCACAAAGTTTATCCTCCGATATCCTGCGTGATTGTTGTGAAGATAGGCAAGGGAATTTATGGATTTCTACCTTTAATGGTTTAAATAAATATGAACCCGCCACAGGAGTATTTAGCAATTATAAAGCCAATTCAAATCCAGACGGACTTACTCATTCTTCCATCTTTTCAGTAATAAAAGACCATCAAGGCAGTATTTGGTTGGGGACTTTTTTTGGCGGAATAAATTACTTCAATCCTGAGTATGAAATATATACATTCTACAAACCGTCTGAAGTGGAAAGTCAGGGCTTAAGCTTTCCTGTGGTGGGCAAAATGATTGAAGATAAGTATAATAATTTGTGGATAGCTACCGAAGGTGGAGGTCTGAATATGTATAATGCAAGAACAGGCACATTTAAATGGTATAAACATGACATTGGCAATAATAGTATAACAGGTAATAATGTTAAAGCACTATATTATGACGCTCAAGCAGAAATTATGTGGATTGGCCTACATTTGGGTGGATTGGATAGGCTGGATATTAAAACAAATAAATTTACGCATTATCCATCAATTAAAAACGATCTTAACACATTGCCCAACAGCATTGTACGGGATATAGTGCCCTATAAAAAAGAGTTGATTATTGCTACCGAGAATGGCGTTTGTATGTTCAATCCTGCCACTGGACTGAGTCAGCAACTATTCAAAAATACCAAAGGAGGTCAAGTGATTAGAATAGTTACCGATTTACTGCTGGACTATAAAGGACTGTTGTGGCTGACAGTAGAAGGCGAAGGTGCTTTTTCGTATAATTTTGATACGCGAAAACTCACCAACTACAAACACAACCAAGCGGTAGAAACCAGCATTAGCTACAACGATATCAACAGCATGTTTGAAGATAGCAAACGCAACTTGTGGTTTTGCACTTCGGGCAGCGGACTGGATCTTTTCCGCCCTGCCACTGATGATTTTCAACATTTTGATAATCAGAATAGTAATTTAAAGAGCAATACTATATTTCAGGTGTGCGAATCGAGCCCAGGTGTATTGTTGGTGATTACCAATCAGGACTTTGCACGATTTGATTATGCAAAAAAACGCTTTGAGAATTTCAATAAAAAAAACGGCTTCCCTTTGAGTGAAGTTGTTACAAGTTCACTTTACAAATCACGTTCCGGCACTATTTTTTTAGGAGGTATTCAGGGCTTGGTTTCTTTCCGTGAAAAGGATTTATTTAAGCAAATGAAGCCCTATTCCATTTTTCCTTCTCGCCTAATGGTGAACGACCGAGAGGTGAAAGTGAATGACGAAACTGGCATTCTTGCATCGGCTTTGTATAACTCATCAAAAATTGAATTGCCCAGTAAATACAATGTATTTAGCATTGAATTTGCCACTTCCAATTATATTGCTGCCAATAAAAGTGAAATTGTTTACAAGCTCGAAGGGTTTTCGGATACTTGGAACAATATGCGCGACCAACATACCATTACCTACACCAACCTAAGCCCGGGGGAATATACCCTTGTGATAAAAGCGGATGAATCGAAAGGAATGACAGGCCCAGAAAGTAGGCTGCAAATTAAAATTCTGCCGCCTTTTTATCGATCTGCGGTGGCTTACTTATTCTATTTCATATTGATAGGATTTATAATCAATTATTTTCTTCGTGCCAATAATAGTAAAATCAAGCTGGAAGCATCCTTGAAATATGAACAAAAACACATTCAGGATGTGGAAATGCTCAATCATGCTAAATTACGATTCTTCACAAATATATCGCATGAGTTCCGTACACCATTGACGCTAATAATTGGAAAAATAGAAATGTTACTTCAAAATCAATCATTTACGCCAAATGCTTACAATTTGATTTTGGGTGTATATAAAAATGGACTTCAACTACGTGAATTGATTACAGAGTTGCTCGACTTCAGAAAACAAGAACAAGGACACATGAAAATAAGTGTCAGGGAGCATAATATTGTAGACTTCCTCTACGAAAACTTTTTATTGTTTGAAGAATATGCCAACGCCCGAAAAGTTAGTTTTGTGTTCAATAAAGAAATAGAATCCTTGTATGTTTGGTACGACTCAAGGCAGTTGCAAAAAGTGATCAATAACTTGTTGTCCAATGCATTTAAACATATTAAGGAAAGCAATTCCATTACAATATCGGTAAAAGAAGTGGGCAACAATGCTGTTTTTGAGGTGAATGACAATGGCAGTGGTATTTTGCCAGAAGCCATTAATAATATTTTTGACCGTTTTTATCAGGCAGAACAGGAAGATACAGTTTCTAACTTAGGAACGGGTATCGGTTTGGCGTTGACAAAAGGAATTGTAGATTTACATCATGGTAACATTAGCGTGAAAAGTGAGCCAAACATTGGTACTACATTTACAGTGCAACTAAAATTGGGGAACAAGCATTTTCATGATGATGAGATAACCACGGTGCAAGAACCCATTAACCAACCAGTAGAAAACAATAAATTAGAAACCGATTTATTATATTTTGAACCAAAAAACATTGAGGGCATTGCTAAAAATAAATCCACCAAGATGTTGATAGTGGAAGACAATGACTCGTTACGGGAAATGCTCGTTAGTATATTTGAAAATCTATTTGAAGTACTTACTGCCAATGATGGTGAAGAAGGCTGGCAGAAAGTGAAAACCGAAGCACCCAATATCGTGCTCAGCGATGTATTGATGCCTAAAATGTCAGGAACTGAACTTTGCAAACTGATAAAAAACGACATTGAGACTTGTCACATTCCAGTGGTGCTACTCACTGCCCGAACTGCCTTGGAACACAACCTGGAAGGGTTACGCATTGGTGCCGATGACTATATTACAAAGCCTTTTAGTACAAGCCTTTTGGTATCGCGCTGCAATAATTTGGTGAACAACCGGATTATGTTGCTTGAAAAATTCAGTAGACAACCACAAGTTTCGCCACAAATGTTAGCTACAAATAATCTGGACAAAGCATTGTTGGATAAAATTTTGGTGATTATTGAAAAGTATATTAATGATACTGAATTCAATATTAATACATTTGCCAGTGAAATGGGTATGTCGCGGACTAATTTGTTTGCCAAAATAAAAGGATTAACTGGTCAAACACCCAATGATTTTGTTATCAATATCCGATTAAAAAAAGCAGCCGTCATGATTTTGAACCACCCCGAAATGAATATCACCGAAATTTCCGAACAACTGGGTTTTAATTCGTCACGCTACTTTAGCAAATGTTTCAAAAATCAATATCATGTAAGTCCATTATCGTACCGAAAAGGGCTGAGCTACGATGAATCGGAAGATATGGAGTTGCAATAAAACAGTTTAAGCTCAATTCCCGAAATATTATACGTATGTAGATTTGTACTTTTAAGTACAAATACTGTATTTTTTTATCATACTTGCTTTATTAAAGTAGTCTAACTTTGCAGCCATAAATTTAATATTCTGAATAATGAAATTAAAAAAATCATTTCTTGTTGCTGTGTTTCTATTTTCAGCAGTAGTAATTGCAACAGCACAAATAACTGTTATGGGTACTGTTACCGATGCGAGCGGTGAAGCTTTAATAGGTGTAAATGTTATAATTAAAGGGAGCTCAAAAGGTACAATCACTGACCTTAACGGTAAATTCGGACTTTCAGTTCCGGGAACCTACTCAACACTAACATTTAGTTATATTGGCTATTTATCGCAGGAGGTAAAAGTTGGTACTCAAAAAACACTTACGGTCGTTATGCAATCGAGTTCCAAAAACCTAGAAGAAATTGTAGTAGTTGGTTATGGAGAAATCAAGAAACTCGATTTGACAGGTTCTGTGGCCAAAGCCGATTTGGAGGGTATGCTCAAAATGCCTGTAGCCAATCTCGATCAGGCATTGGCTGGTCGTGTTGCCGGTGTTCAGGTTTCTTCCAGCGAAGGCACGCCTGGTGGTGAGATGAACATAGTAGTACGTGGTACCAATTCCATAACCGGTTCCAACGCACCACTGTATGTTATCGATGGTTTTCCCATGGAAGACGGCTCAGCATCCAATATCAATCCCAATGATGTAGAATCGATGGATGTGCTCAAAGATGCTTCTGCAACAGCCATTTATGGTGCCCGTGGTGCCAACGGAGTAATAATCATAACTACAAAAAAAGGAAAAGTTGGTGCACCAATGATTTCGTATGATGGGTCTTATGGTGTGCAAAGAGCTTCGAGTAGGATGCCTACCTTGGGTGCTTATGAATTTGTAAAATTACAAAGTGAAGTAACTGCAGCAACTGAAATGAAAAACCGTTATTTTTCAACTGATGATTCTGGAAAGACCTGGACTTTGGAAGACTATAGAAATGCAAAGACAATTAATTGGGAAGATTTGGTACTTCGGGATGCACCGATGCAAAATCATTCACTTGGGATAACAGGTGGAAAAGAAGATTCCCGTTATGCTGCTTCACTTTCCTATTTTAATCAGGATGGAATTCTTGTAAATACCAATTATAATAGGTTGCAAGGTAAAATTACAAACACCATCAAGAAAAAAAATCTGACTATTTACCTGAATGCGAACTATTCAAAAACAAGTCAGTTTGGTGCTCGACCCTCCGAAAATTCATGGGCCGCTGCCAATAATCTCTTTTCTAATGTTTGGGGGTATAGACCAGCTCTTTACCCAAATCAAACAGATGAGTCGTTGATCGAAAACTCATTGGATGAAACCATGATAACTGATTATCGGGTAAATCCGCTCATATCCTTAAAAGAGGAGTATAACAAATCCAATAGAGCTGTATTAATGACCAATGGGTATTTGGAATATGAATTTACGAAAGGACTGAAGCTAAAAGCTTCGATGGGATACACCGAAGACAATCTTCTCAAGGACGCATATAATAACTCCAAATCACGCTACGGAAATCCTCGTACCAATATCAATGGCGTAAATGCAACTGTTTCAACCGCTTCGCGTCAGACCTGGTTGAATGAAAACACGCTTTCTTATATCAAATCATTTAAAAAAGTTCATAATTTCAATGCGCTGTTGGGATATACCATGCAGGCTTCGGATGCAAGAAATTTCTCAACCCAAACCATTCAAATTCCATCGCAATATGAGATATTTGGAATGGATCAAATGGGTACCGGAACGCCATATACCATGACTTCTTCTGCATCACGCTGGACCATGATGTCCTATTTAGGTAGACTAAATTACAATTACAGAAACAGATATTATGTAACTGCCTCATACCGTGCGGATGGTTCTTCCCGTTTTAAAGGTGATAACCAATTTGGCTATTTTCCTTCTGGTTCGTTGGCATGGAATTTCACCGAAGAGAAATTTATGAAACCAATTTCGAGCATGATTTCATCCGGGAAACTTAGACTTAGCTGGGGTGTAACTGGTAATAACCGTGTGGGCGATTATGATACTTATGCTCTGTTATCGAAGGTGGATGGTGGAAACTATGGTGGTGTGTACCCATTTGATAATGTTGTAAATTCTGTTGGACTGGTGCCTACTTCTATGGCAAACAAAGGACTAAGATGGGAATCGACCTCACAATTGAATGCTGGAATGGATGTGTCATTTCTGAATCAACGTATTTTCTTAACGGTGGATGTTTACAAAAAGAATACTTCGGATTTGTTGCTTAATGCCAAACTTCCTTATAGCTCGGGATATCCAGATGGGTACAAAAATATTGGTGAAACTGAAAATAGGGGTCTTGAAATTAGTGTGAATACAAAGAATATTAAAACCAAAAACTTTACTTGGTCTACCAACTTTAATATATCCTTCAACGAGAATAAAGTGCTTGCCCTAACCGACAATCAGAAAACATTGTTGGTAAATGCTGCTTTTGATCAAGGGTACAATAGTATGCCAAACTATTTTACCCAAATAGGTTATCCGCTGGGACTTATGTATGGATATATGTATCAGGGCACCTACAAATATGAGGATTTTAATTATGACCCCACTTCCAATATCTATACTATAAAAACAGGTGTGCCTACATTTACAGCCGAAGCAAAAACTGGTCCTGGGTATCCGAAATATAGTGACTTAAACGGTGATGGAAAAATTGATTCGAATGATCAAACGGTTATTGGTAGAGGAACACCTATCCATATTGGTGGTATCAACAATTCATTTACATACAAAGAATTCGATTTTAGTTTCTTCTTCCAATGGTCGTATGGAAATAATATTTTGAGTGCTAATCAATTGTTGTATGGTGTATACAATGGTAAAACATTGACTAACCTTTTTGATACATACAAAGACCGTTGGTCGCCAACAAATCCTACCAGCGACATTCCTGCAGCTGCAGTTTTGAATGCAACTGCTGGTAATCCCACATTAACTTACTCCAGTTCATTATCTGTGTTTTCGAGTAGAGTGATTGAAGATGGTTCATTCCTAAGGTTGAAAAACATCAACCTTGGTTACAATTTGAGTCCAAAAGTGCTGAAGAAATTAAAGTTAAATAAAATAAGACTTTTTGTCAATGCAAATGACTTATGGGTGCT
>JBMOHG010000091.1:0-9738 GCA_049317965.1 Paludibacter sp. | reverse complement strand
ATTTGTTCAGCTTTTACATATCCTCTACATTCTTCACCCGAAAATACGCCAAGCCAGCAATTAGATTGTGAAATATACAATCCATTTATTTTAATACGTGCAGTAATTGTCATGGAGTGTTCGTATTTTGCATTGTTTAAAGTCCACGGCTGAGCATAAGATGTTACTGTAAATATAATTAGCAGTAAACTTAAATATGTTTTTTTCATATTTTATGGTGTTTAATTTTCAATATATTGCCCCTGCTACTGGCAGGGGCTAATATATTGTGTTGTTAAATTAATACTTTACAATCTTAAAGATTTTTGTTTCTGTAGTTGATATAACTTTTATGAAATATACTCCAGCATTCAGTCCTGCAATTGATTTATTCATATTAACAACCTGTTTTCCAGCTAAATACTGCCTCTTTCCTGTTTCATAAATAACATTTCCAGGAATATCATAAAGTGCGATATTTACCTCCTCACTATTTTTGAGAGTAAGATTAATGTTTAAATAATCTCCGAAAGGATTTGGATAAATATCACAACCAACATTTGCTGCAACGCTCTGAACTTGTGTTTCCTGAGCCGACAATTTAACCGGATTGGTTATTGTTCCGTAATGTGCATTATCTATGAAAGTAAATTGTTCAGTTATACTTATTTCATTGTTTTGTTCTTTAATTCTGAACCTGATTTTACTATCTTGACTGCTGTTTATGGTTATGAAATATAATACTTTCCCAGCAATTATAATTGGTGTTGCACCACCACACAAACCATCCGATTGATACGCATACAAATTGTATTTTTCGGCAAGTGGAATATCCAATTCAGCTATCATAGTCATGTTGCTAGCAGTGGTAGGATATGTTGGCAAATCAACAAATGATGAAGTGGCATATCTTTTAGAATTGGCTGATGTTGCAGATTTACCCGCAATAATTAATTTTCCAGCTTTTGAAGAATTTAACATGTAGCCTTTTCCAGGTTCAAGGTAGTCAAGGCTACCAATCCAACCTATAACATTATCGTAAACGGCAAATTTTTGTTGCGATTTAATAATGTCGTTTGTAGATAAGCTTAACGAAGATAATGCCTCTTTTACACCAACTTGTAATTGCGAAGGAAAACCAATCCAATTCCAACCCGAAACAATGTTTATGTTTATCGTGTCAGAAATAAGCTTCAACCCTGAAATGGAGAAACTTTTTTGTGAGGCTGAATTTACTTTAAACATTTCTTTGTAATTCAACGCTTTTAAAGTTCCAGACCAACCAAAATCGGTGCTCCATTGAGCAAATGAAGAAGCTGATTTCAGCATATCACCTGAGCTTGGCGTCATGTTTTTAATTGCTTCATTCAAGTTGTTGAAATTATTGTTGTACACATGCATCGATACCCATGTCCAATTTTTATTAAGACTGATAATTTGTTCAATGTTGGTAATAGCTTCAAGAATTTTAGGGTTACTAATTGAACCATTGATTGCATTGGACTGGAATGTTAGTTTGGGTGTAACATCAGGATATATCTCTCCCGTACTTGCATCATATACTTTGAAACTTATTTCATTGCCTGATTCAGTATTATCATATATATTCATGAAAACCTGATAGTTGTTTGAACCTGGCATATATTGAACATTAGCAATTCCACGACATTCGCCATTAATAAAAGCGGCTACTTTGTCTTCGGGATCAGTCGATAAAACTCCACCAATTTTCAGCTGTCCAATCAAGTTCGATGTAAATTCATAATCGCCTGCCGTTACCGTCCAAATTGGTTCTGTGCCTTGCACTTTCAAATTAACATTCAATCTTTCTTTATAGCCTACAGAAGAAACCAATTGCAAATCGCTGCTATATTTTCCAATGTTTACAAACGATTTTGCCGTAATGGTAACCTGGGTTGTTTGCTGTGGCAACAAGTCGCCGAATTGTGGCGAAACAACCAGCCAATCTGGAATATTCTGTATTTCAAAGTTTTCATTTATACCGCTCTTATTCATAATATTAACGGTAATTTTCTTTTCTTCTGAAACATGCTTCAAAATATTCAAATCAGCAACATCCCAAACTACTTGGTTTTTATCAACATACGCTGTCCATGTGGCTGTTGAAGTCATTATATTGTTATTCAAATCTTTAACTTTTTTGATAGAAATATCCAAAATAACATTTTCAATTTCAGCAGCATCTACATTTGGAGTGATAATTACTTTATCGTCGTTTACCACGTAATCAAAAGGAATAGAAACTTCGGGGCGATGCAGCTTAATTTTTGGACTTTCGCTTGTAAATGCAGCTGTATTCAGCGTCATATTTCCAGCAATAGCATTGTCATCTTTCGTAAGATTATTTAATGTCTGATTTGAAATTGACGGATCGGCAATTGTTACATCTTCGAAAGGAAAATATGCTTTCAATCCAAACTCATTGCAATTTAAGGCGTAATTTTTCAGACGTTCAATTTGCGAAACAGTTCGTGCAGAGTTCCAAAAGCGAAGTTCATCTATAACCCCTGTAAAATATGCATCGTAATAATCAGTTTGTTGGCTGTAATACCAGCGTGCACCAACTACCATTTTGGATGCGCCAAAGCCTTTGAACTGACTTACCGCTGATGTTTTTACCAAAGAGCCATTGACATAAACCGACAAGTATCCACGTCGGTTGAGCGACATTGCAAAGTGTTGCCAGTTGTTGTCGAGGTAATTGGTGGCATCAAAAGCAACCGAAACACCATTATTTTGAATTTCGATAAATTTATTTGCTTTAATACTTATGTTCCAGGCATTTTCATTTCCCGTCCCATCGCTTTTGCCATTCGATAATAAACACATATCAGTGGTTTTTGCAGCAGTTTTGAACCAAAATTCAACAGTAAAATCAGTTGATTTGTCGAATATCATATTTTCGGTAGCTACAGAACCATAGCCGGCTCCGTTGAAAGTTAAAGCCTTCCCATTTCGGCTAACCTGCCAGGTTGCATTCACTTCGCCATTTCTGCCAAAAGCCTTTTCCTGTGCAGTTTTTCCGGTGGCATCGTTCATTTGCCACAGCCCGTAAAGACCTTGCTCATAACCATTTAATATTTTAGATTTATTTGATAAAATATCCAATTTTGATAGGGCTGTGTTCCATATACGTAATTCGTGCATATTTCCATTAAATGCTGTGGCATCGAAGGGGCAATAACCTGCATAAAGAATTGCTTCGAGTGCTGCATACGAATTGGTTTCCAATAATTTTTCTTCGGTTGCACTGCCTGAACTTACAAGTATCGTTATTGATGGTTCATACTGATCGTCACCTTTATTATACACACAGGCATAGTGAATCCATTCGTTAAGCGAGGAGTATGTATTGGTCGAAGTCAAAACATCTTTACCTAACCTGAAAACGAAATTATTCGATTCGTTAAACCCAATCCATAAGCCATCATTGGTATTGCCAAGCGAAACGATACATTCTTTACCGCTACGGTCGCGTTTTGCCCAGAATTCAATGGTGTATGACGTGTAATTCAGGTTTATTCCATTGCGGACAAGCATGTTCTGTGCCACGCCATCGAAATGCAAACTGGCATCGTGTAATAGGCTTGGGCTTGCAATCAGATCGGTGCCATTGGTAACTCCACGCACATCAATATAATCGGCATGTGAATAAAGGTCGCCCGATTTAATATCTTCGTTGAACATAATACTTATTTCATCGCCGGATGCCAGTACACCATCAGCTGGCTGAGGCGAACCGAAAGGTCGGGGATTAACTCGGTCAATAATTCCTGTCAGTGGCTGTGTTATGAATTCCGAGCCATCGTCGCAGGTACTTTTCAAGAACAACTGGTAAGTACCATCATTGAGATTACCCAAAGCAAAATTGTAATCTATTGAGGTTTCGCCATTTATCCAGGCTTTTGGTTCTGATGCACTATTAAAGTCGGCTTCATTTTTATACAAAACCATATCGGTAGTACGTGGCGAACCCGGTACAGCATATTGGAACGATATGGACTTGAACTTGGTACTATTGAGATTATATCCGGTTATTTGAAAACTCAATGTATCGTTATTGCTCACATTAGCAGTCCATTTGTCATAAATTTTACCAAATTTTACATTTGTGCATGTTGGGGTAAAATGGGCTGAAATAAGCACAGAATCAGCAATGTCACTGACTATATCAGCAGGATTGAACTGGCATTGTGAAGATAATATAACCCTTATATTGTCATAATTATTCACATCTTGCTTTCCTTTGAGTACGGTCAATGTTTTATTTACTGTTTTACCCGCAGGAATCAAAATAGATTTGCCTGTGCCGGACATTGGTACGCCGTCCATTGCCACAATTGCGCCATCAGGATTTGATGATGCGTCAACCAAAAGAGTGTACCAAAGGTCTAAATTAGCTTCTGAATTATTTGTAAGGCTAATTTGGAAAACAGCAGGATCGGTTTCGGGAACACCAGCCATAATGTTGTTGGCAACAGAAATTCCCGGAACTTCAATTTGCATAGTAGCCTGACTAACGATGGTACCCGGCTCATAATAATTTGTGTAAGTAGCCCCTTCGTACGGACAGCTTGTCTGCCCTCCCCTTGTGGCGAAAATGGGCCCAAAGTTGCACACGCTATCTTCTTTTATATCAACCGATAAATAATCGCCCATAGAACTTTCCTCTAATGTAAAGCCAACGTTTGATGTGTTTGTTTTACCATTTGTCTCGTTCTTGCTTTTATCATACGTAAACCGTTGTTCCAATTCAAAGGAAAATCCCTTATTATTTGCCACAAAGCCAAATTCCCCTGCCAGATAAGGAGAAAGTGTACATTCATACGTTTCTGTTGCATTTTCAGAACTTTCCATTTGTAAATTTGAGCTATAAACAGCACCTGCATCAAATGATATATTTTTAGGGAATTTTCCAGAGGGCTTACTTGTAACTTTGCAGTATTCATTGCGCTCCAACACTTTCTTCCAGGATATGATCTGATTATTGTAATATCTGACAGAGTCAACAACATTATTATTGGCAGGATTATCGAACGTATAACTCGGACCATTGTATTTATCACCGACACTATCGCCCCATACAATTTTATCATCGTTGTTTGTTAAAAATTTATCGTCGTTGCTATCCGTTATCCTTAAGGTATAATACTGTTTATTCTTATCATACACGTTGTTACGCATTTTCATTAAATCCGGAATCAAGAAATTCTCAATATGGTTAAGCGTGTAAGTGAAAGTGGTACTGAACTCATTACCCATGTAAAGACCTTTCTTTTTGCAGATTGTATAATTATTGCCACCAATTGTAACCGGATTCAGAGATTCGGCATCCGTTGGTACATCGCCCACCCTGACTATTTCTATAAACCTTGAAGCACCATACAGTATATTTGTACCATGGCCGACAAATACGTCACCCGTTGCGCCTACATAAGAAGGATCGGTACTGGTTTGGATGGATTGATTAATTCCAAATGTCTGATAGTGTTCAGATTCGTTCCCCCATGCAGTGCTGTGATCGAACCCGATGGCTATATCCCGCGTTAAATCAAGTTCAAGACCGACACTGAAAAATGGTGTGCCTGACTCTGTTGTTATTTTATTCCCCAAATGGAAAGTTGCTTTCTCAGAACCCGACCAGCCTTTTTTTGATGTAGTAGTTACCGTAGAAGTTTTGGTGAATCCTTTTTCCAACAATGCAAAACTACTTGTTCCGGGAGGATCACGAAGCACATAATCAATTTTATCCGGCCCTTTGGTCACAAAATTATTGCCGGTAGGAACATTCCCCGAAACATATCCTTCCAATGGTGACTGCGACCAATCGTAATAATTTTCGCCTATCTTCAGTTTTATTTCCATTTTTTTTGTAAACGGATTGGCAAGATTTGGCAAACCACCAAAGAAATTATATTGTACTTTTCCATTTGCATTTAATCTGTACAAATATTGTGAACCATCATTGGAACATTCGTTAATAATAACCACATTTCCATCGGAAACCGGTACAGTATCAATTACCTGTTTGTTGGGGTTGTCGCTGTTGATATATTTCTCAAATGCACTGATATCGAATTGGTATGCGCGTTCCTGCGAAAAAACCGGTTTGCCAAAAGCATATACAGCTTTCTTGTTGGTGACCGTGGCTATCCGAATAGTATCTGCATCACCTACATTTAAAATATACAACGAATCGCCAAGAATGGGCGAACCATCGCTGCTGTTTACGATGATTTGTGGCGATGAGCGCCATATCCAGTCTTTTTGCTTATTATACACAAAAGCTGTATCGATATATTGACTCCCGTCTTTGTTTTTAATTGTGTCGACGGTAGACTGTTTATCAAAACAATCGGTCAAGCTAATAATTTCAGCTTCGTTGTCAAGGAAATTATAGGTATTGTTGACCTTTACCGTTGTAATTTTGTAGGTTTCCGGATTAAGTTCTATCTGATACAAACCTGTTGTTGGGTTTGTATAAATAATAGTATCCGTTTTTTGGTTCATCAATGAATAACCCTTTTCAGTTGTAAAGGTTATTTGGCATACACCAATATTATTTTTTGTTGTATCAACCTTTGAACCAATAGGTTTAGCCTGTTCTACAGCACCACCCACAACCCTTCCGGCCAATTTTACGAGTGTATTGTCCAAAAATTTCAATCCGAAAATAGGTTCGTTAAAATAAAATTTAGTTTTAACTGTTCCCGAACTTTGAAGTGGGTAATAAGCCGAAACAAAAGTATGTCCTGATTTTTCCACTGTAATATAATGATTACCAATTGGTACTTGTATATCGAACCCACCATTGGCATCGGTCATTACAGTACTGTTATCTTCGCTTTGAATAAAATTGCCATCAATTTTTACAAAAGCATCTTTCACAGGCATATTGGTTTTTTCGTAATACACCGAACCTGTTACGCGGAAAGCAGAAATATCGGTAAAGTCGGCATTGTTGTGTACCGGCGTATTGTCGCTGATAAACAAATTAATATTAGTTGGATCAAATTCATGAACACCAAGTACCGGCGAAATACTAAAAATTTCACCATCGCCGGAGTAACGTATTCCTTTTATGATGTAATTACCGTTTTTATCCGAAATACCCGAAGGATGCAACTGTGAAAACGATGGAGTTTCCGATGACCATTCCGGTAGGTTGGCACTTTGGGCATACAGGTTTACTTTGTTAAATTCAGTTCCTGTTTTTGATAAATCGTATGTATAATTTCCATAATTTTCATCGAAACGCCAGTAAGCTATCAAACCCTGTTCGGAGCCGGTAAGAATACGCGTGTAGTCTTGTTTGATTTCCTCATCGGTTTTGGCGCGTTTCCAAAGACGGGTCTCGTCAATATTGCCATAGAATGAAAGGTCTTGTGTTAGCCATGAACTACCACCAATCTGAATTTTTTGTTTTGTCACGTCTGTTCTTGCCCACGGTCTCGAAGGACTGTAAGTTGCGGAACCAATTAGTTCGCCATTCAGAAAAAGTGCAAGTCTGCCACTGGTAATATCAAGTGTGAATGCAAGATGATACCATGTTTCTTCCTGTAATATTTTATCAGCCGATACAGTTGCCAAAGGAGTTTGAGCACCTAAATCAGCAGCCTGATTGTTCAACGTTACCACAGGGCGCATGTTTACCAAAGCCAGGTAAAGCTTCAGATTATCTTCGGCAAAAATCACCTTGCGGAAGCCGGAATTAGATAATTCGGGTTTTATCCATGTTTCAAAAGAAATGGAATTATATACCAAAGAATCAGTTGCCATGGCATTGGAAGGATCGGTGAGCATCAGCTTGCTTTGTCCATTGAAATACATGCTGGAAGTAGGAACAGGATTGTCGGTATCAACCACCACCTCAGCGCCTTCTACAGCATTGCCACCGGTGAATGATATTTTCCCGCTGACAATACCCGTGCTGGTGCGGAAACCTATGGTCTTTAATGTATCAGAAATAACCAGGTCGGCACTACAATGACTTGTGGCACGAATCAAATACTCATACAATTGGTTTGCATCGGTAGTCAGGTCAGGATAGCTTGTTGCATTTGCATTTGAAATGGTTGTGAGCAGTGTAAAAGTTTGCCCGGGTTTACGCCGGTAAATTTCAAAATTTTCCACATTGGCCTTTTTGTCAGGATTGACAGTCCAATCTAATTCCACTTTTTGGTTATAATAACCTTTAGAACCTTCAAAATGCGGTGTGGTGTTGTAGGTGAATACATTATTGAATTTTATTGGAAGCTTGGCAGTGCCCGATGCTCCCGACAGTGTAGCTCCACAAGAATTGTACGCTTCAATTTTATATTGATAATTCACACACATATTCGCTTGCAGGTCGGTATATGAACGAGCAGTGACAGCTATATCACTTTTAAGCAGCTCGTAATTGCCACCGTTGACGTTTCGGTAAATACGAAAAGCTGTGGCAGGAGCACCCGATTGCGTAAAACTCCACGAAACTACCAAATTACCACTACTAACAGAGGATGTTATTGCTGTTGGAGCGGTGGTACATGGTTTATTGGGAGTGCCGTTAATTTGTGCGCTATAATTGAAATTACCTTGATTTATTGCAGTAATAGAATACATAATTGTTTTACCTAATGAATCAGGTTTTACAGTATGAGTATATGTTGTACCTGTAATAGCACGAGTTGTAATTCTTTCAATAGAGCCGCCGCTAATCAAAGCATCAATCCAATAACCCTCAGGAGTAGGACTATTAGCATCCCATTGGAATTTCACCACGCCGGTGCAATTTCCGGTAGATGCATCTTCCACCACCCTGAAATTTTTTACCATTGGAGGTTTCAGTATCGAAGTTGTAACACGTGCATCAGTTAAGTTTTCATACGTATCTGCTTCATAATATCCGTTATTAGTAACCAGAGGATTAGTTGAATTGTACCATACAGTACGCATAAAATAAACGTAATTTACACCGGGAAGTAGATTTGGATCCTTATCAATATAATAGCTGTCGTTGGTTCGGCACAGCAAAGTTCCCAAGCCTGTTTCGCTTTCTTTTCTACGGTAAATCCAGTTTGTTGAGTAAACGGTACCCCGAGTCCAGTCAAGCCTGATTTGGTTGGACATCTGTGTAGCTCTCAATCCATAAGATCGTACAGGTAGGGCAGGATGAAATTCGGTAGTTGAACGGGTTATGCCGCTTTCAGTCATAATTTTATCCGCTGTTGTGGAATAAATATCCGTAGCTCCGGTAAACATGTTGATTTTCAAATAGTCGTTCAAGTAACTACTCCCCGGTTTGTAGGTATTGGCACCATCGAATGTTTTATTCCAAATATAGCCTATTTCACTGTCTGTAAATTTTTTTCCGCTCCAAATCCTAAATCCCGAAATATATCCTTTGAAATCGTTGCTACGGTTTGTATGGTCGCCAATGGTAACATGGTACCAGGGAATATCACCGAGTGTAAAGCCACCTTCGGATACTTTCGCACCATTGATATACAAGCGCATATTATATCTATCATACGTTATAGCTATATGTTTCCATTTATTCTTAAAGTCGGCATCGTAGTTTATCCTATAGGTCCTAAGTTGGTTATACCCATCGTGTATTTGTATAGCCCAGTCGGTTTGAGAATATTTTTCAAAATAAACAGACAATGCATGGCCTGGTTGTGACGTATTCGTATGAGCTGAAAAAATCACATAAAATTGGCTTGCTTCTGTTGGTTCCCATGTACATTTGACCCA